>CAJUHY010000003.1:0-2474 GCA_910585895.1 uncultured Lachnospiraceae bacterium | reverse complement strand
TCGGAAGGCATTATAGAAATGCTTCGCATTTGCCTTCCTCCTATATATAGCAGTAGTGCACCGTGGGAGATACTCTTCGGCATCTCCCAGGCACACATACTCAATCGTCAGTCATTCAAAAATCCTTTATAATAACGTACCAGCATCTGAGACTCAATCTGTTTCAAAGTCTCAATGATAACACCAACAATGATGATGATGGATGTTCCACCGAAAGATACGTTTGCGTTAAATATTCCATTGAAGAAGATTGGAATAACCGCCACAATCGTAAGGCCAACTGCCCCGATGAATACAATGTAGTTCAAAATCTTAGCCAGATAGTCACTGGTAGGTTTTCCTGGTCTGATTCCTGGGATAAAACCGCCCTGACGCTTCATATTATTCGCAATTTCCAGCGGATTGAAGGTTATGGAGGTATAGAAGTATGCAAATGCAATAATTAAAATAATATATACGACCAAACCAATGCTGTAAATGGGCTGTTCTGGGTCACACCAGTAAGACTGGGACATGCCGTGGAGAATCTTGCTTCCGATGCCGTTTCCGTTTCCTTTGCCCATAATCGTTGCAATTACCACCGGGAACTGCAAAATAGACTGGGCAAAGATAATCGGGATTACGCCTGCCGTGTTGACTTTCAGCGGAATATGGCTGGACTGTCCTCCTACCTGCTTACGTCCCTGAATTTTTTTGCTGTACTGCACCGGAATTTTGCGCTGTCCATCCTGAAGAATGATGACAAATACAACTGTCACCAGAATAACTGCCAGAATTATAAGGCCTGCAATAATTGCATTACCTACATTCGGTGCATTTTTGATAAACTGATTATAGAGAGTCATCAAATCTTCCGGTATACGGGAGATAATGTTGATGGTCAACACGATAGAGATACCGTTTCCGACACCTTTCTCCGTGATTCTCTCGCCAATCCACATCAGCACTGCAGAACCTGCCGTCAGACATGTAACCATCATAACAACATGCAATGCATCAAATTTATCCAGATAACCGCTGCGTCCAAATCCAATCGCCATGGCAATTGACTGAATCAGTGCCAGGGCAACCGTTACATATCTTGTAATCTCAGCGATTTTCTTTCTGCCGTCTTCTCCATCTTTCTGCATCTCTTCCAATTTCGGAATCGCAATTGTCAGAAGCTGCATAATAATGGAAGATGTGATGTACGGTGTAATGTTCAGTGCAAATACTGACATCTGTTCAAAGGAGCCGCCTGTGATGGCATTAAAGAAATTCAGTCCATCTGCTCCCTGGCTGGCAAACCATTCTGCAATGACTTCCCCTTTGACACCAGGCAAAGGCAGCTGTGAGCCCAGCCTGATGACAACTAGCATTAAAAATGTATAAAATATACGATTTCTGATATCTTTGATATTAAACGCTTTACGAAGTGTCTCCAGCATCCTTAGATCACCTCTGCTTTTCCGCCCAGAGCCTCAATCTTTTCTTTTGCACTTGCACTGAAGGCATTTACCTGTACTGTAAGTTTCTTGGTAAGTTCACCATTTCCCAGAACCTTTACGCCATCTCCGGTCTTACGGATAATTCTGCGCTCCAATAATTCCTCTATCGTTACAACAGAATCATTGTCAAATACTTCCAGTCTGTCCACATTAAATGCAATGATTTCCTTGGAATTCCTGTTGGTAAAACCACGCTTGGGAATTCTTCTGTATAATGGCATCTGGCCACCTTCAAAACCAGGTCTTGGAGCCCCGGAACGTGCCTTTTGTCCTTTATGTCCCTTACCTGCAGTCTTACCATTTCCTGAGCCGTGTCCACGTCCTCTTCTGAAATTATCATGTTTTGAACCTTTTGCCGGCTTTAAATTTGATAAGTCCATTCTGACACCTCCTTACTTTTGTCTTAGATTTCTTCCACTTTCACTAAATGTCTGACATGACGAATCATACCTCTGATAGCTTCATTATCTGGTTGTTCTACGGAATGATTCAATTTCCTTAAACCAAGCGCCTCTACGGTCTTGCGGTTCTTAGGAACAGCGCCGATTGTAGATTTCACAAGTGTAATTTTTAATTTTTCTGCCATTTCTTATCCTCCTTAACCGAGTATCTCTTCTACAGATTTCCCACGGAGTTTTGCTACCTCTTCTGGAGATTTCAACTGACTTAAAGCATCGATTGTGGCAAGCACTACATTCTGCTTATTGTTGGAACCTAAAGATTTTGTACGGATATTCTTAATGCCGGCAAGTTCGCACACGTTACGTGCCGGACCGCCTGCGATTACACCAGTACCTTCAGGAGCTCTTTTCAGCAATACAGATGCTCCGGTATGCTTTCCGGAAATATCATGTGTAATACTGTTGTTATCGTCTAATTTTACAGTAATCAGCTTCTTGGCTGCATCTTCTTTTCCTTTGCGGATAGCTTCGGGAATTTCTGTTGCCTTACCTAAACCTGCACCTACATGACCATTGCCATCACCGA
>CAJUHY010000002.1:104641-122438 GCA_910585895.1 uncultured Lachnospiraceae bacterium | reverse complement strand
TATTGCGAGTAGTTGGCGGCTATTTTCTTTTGTCCTTAAAAATCTGATAAAGCAGACTGATAAGGGCAACAATGAACGTACAGAACAAAAAGAAATCCTGATATGTAATCATTGTATCGCCCTCCTTTCTTTCGTCTGGAGGGCTTTTATACCCTCCGAAGAATAAGAGGGGTAATGCCGCCTTTGGCTCTCTGGTTTCCCATGTCACAAAGTATATCATAAGTTCGTGTATTCCTCAATCACATTTATTAAGGGCAGTTATGATAAGGCTGTAATAATACAGGAAGTATATACAGGAACAAAGCAGGACAGATCAGAATGGAATAAGCTGTATAAGAAAGCCAAAGCAGGAGATACCATTATTTTTGAAAAGTGCCAAAAGGCGGTTTTTTGATAAAATAAAAGAGATGTCGTTGCTTTTGTGGGCTGACTTCTCGTCAAGAAAAGCTCATTTTACAAGGGCCACAGAAGTTCAAGGATTCTGGAATTCTTACTCCCTTATACAGCAGTTGTATGATTGGATAGTATTTGTCATCTTTGTGCTCTTATAAGCGGCTGTCTAGCTTTTTACATTAGATCCTGATACGGTAGGGTGCTTGCGTTTTGACCATTCCTCTGGGTAACTTCATTCGTACTATTCCTTTTGCTTTTATTCAGCAAGCTGATAAGTATCGGTTAATATACACCGACCGGAGCTTTGTTCCTATGTCGGTACAACCCTCGGAGAGCCCCGCACTTTCGGCTTGCCGAAAGTGCTAGGGGGTTATCATCTATGGCAAAGCTAAGATGGTGTGAAAAGGAGCAGCTTGCGCTAATTATTATTAAAAAGAACAAATGTTTGTAAAAAGTTCTTGCAATTGTTCAGATAAATGAATATAATAGTAGATAGGGTAAGGAGGCGCGATATGGAATATTTAACAACATTAGAAATGTCTGAAAAATGGGGCATATCAGCAAGAAGGATAGCATTATTATGTGAACAAGGGCGGATTGCAGGGGTCGTGAAGAAGGGAAAAACATGGTTGATACCAAAAGAAGCCGAGAAACCTGCGGATAAAAGAAAAATAAATTAGTTGCATAAGTGTAAGGAGGAAGTCTATGAATCCAATGATTAAGTATAGAGGTGGTAAGTCTAAGGAGATATTTCATTTTGTGAGCAATATGCCATTTGAATATAATAGATATATAGAGCCTTTTTTGGGTGGAGGCGCATTGTACTTTTTTTGGAGCCGGATAGAGCAATCATAAATGATGTAAATACAAAATTATATTCATTTTATCAAGAAATGAAGAAAGATTATCCCAAAGCGAGAATTCAACTTGATGCGTTGCAAAAAATATATGAAAATAATCAAATAGAATACGAGGAACTAAAAAGACAACATCCAGAAGAAAGAATGGAAAATAAAAATGAAGAATTGTACTATAAAATAAGAGATATGTTTAATAAGAAGATAGAGCCTGAGTATTTGGATTCGGTAATTTATTTTTTTATTAATAAAACTGCATATTCAGGGATGATAAGATATAATGCCAATGGTGAATTTAATGTTCCGTTTGGCAGGTACAAGAATTTGAATACCAAGTTAATCACAGATGAGCATTATAAATTATTAGGACGAACAGATATATATAATTGTGACTATTCGGAAATATTTAATATGGCTCAGGCAGATGATTTTATTTTTTTAGATCCATCATACGATTGTGTTTTTAGTGACTATGGAAATGAAGCATATAAAAATGGTTTTGGAGAGGAAGAGCATAGAAGATTAGCAAATGATTTTATGAATTTGCCATGTAAAGCACTTCTGGTTATTGGAAAAACGCCATTAACAGAGGAATTGTATGAGGATAATATTGTGGAAGAATACGAAAAGTCTTATGCTGTTAACATAAGAAATAGATTTAAAGCGGATGCAAAACATATTATTGTGACTAATTACTAGGAGGATATTGTATGGCATATTTAAAAAGCAAGACACTTTTTTTCACAACCTCACCTCGTTCTCCTTTAAAGATGATTCCGGAGATAGAGGTTTTGCATAATAATTTTGAAGGAGAAATATGGAATACCGACACGCAGGTTGCTTTTATAAAGAAATTGGCTGAAGGAAGCGATTTCGAGGGACAAGGCTCGGATAGAGATATGGCATTGAGTGCGAGAGATAGAATTACTCGAGCACCTAAAGCACTTGGATTTGTTGATTTAAAGCCAGTAATTAAGTTAACAAAATCAGGTGAAAAATTGATTAGTGGGAAAAGAACAGAGGAAGTATTGCTAAGATTTTGATGAGTTGATGATTTTTGGTATGCAGTTAACTCATTATAATGCATTTGAACAAGGTGTTTCCGAAATATCGCAGTTTCGAAGAATGAAAACATATGCTAAAGCAAGATATAAGATTTTTAGAGAGACATATCTTCGGAATGAGGTGGAAAAAATATATCAAAAAGATATAAATGAAGGAAACACCCAAACACGAGAATCGAGAGATAAGTCTCTTGATAAATTTGTTAAGACAAAAGCAAGCAATATGAGAGACTACGCGGATTCTTGTTTTAGATATTTACGCGCGACAGGTATGGTTGAAATATCTCAAAGAGGACATTCGCTTTCAATTATGCCAGAAAAGAAAGCCGAAGTAGAGTATTTTCTTAGTACAGTTGATCGTAAACCGATTTACATAGATGATGAAGAAAAATATAAGGAGTATCTTTTTGATACTGCAATGCCAGTGTTGTATTCGGACAATAGAGAAAGGTTATTAAAACAAGTTGCAGAAGTGACCGGAATAACTGCAGATTTATCTTCTGAAACAACAGAAAAATTGAAAGATATTTTTGAAGAGGCTATCATTACAAAGAAAACAGAAATTGTAAATAAACAAATTAGAAGTCTGAAAGAATATAAAGATTATGCTGATGTAATGACTGTTTTTGATGATATTAAGAAGAATGCATTTTATGATACTCCGCTTATGTTGGAATGGAATACCTGGCGAGCTATGACGATGCTTGATGGTGGAGATATTAAGGCAAATCTAAAATTTGACGATAAGGGGCAACCGATGTCTACCGCAGTAGGTAATATGGCGGATATAGTATGTGATTATGGCGATTTTGGATTGTCGGTTGAGGTTACGATGCAGTCAGGACAAAAACAGTATGAAATGGAAGGAGAGACAGTGTCTAGGCATCTGGCTAAATTAAAGAGGGAAACAGGAAAGGATGCTTTTTGTTTGTTTATAGCCCCGAAAATCAATGAGTCTTGTATAGCATACTTTTATGCATTGCATACAATGAATATAGCATTTTATGGTGGGCAATCAGTTATAGTTCCTTTAGAGCTAGATGTGTTTATTAATATGGTTGAACAATCATATAGGGCAGGTTATGTGCCTAATTCGCATCAGGTAAAAGCCATTTTTGAATACTCACTGGAACAAGCGCAGTCAGCGAAGGATGAAAATGAGTGGTATGCAAGAATTAAAGATAAGGTATTAAATTGGTTATAGTATAAGTGTGGAGGTGGAAATATGTTAGAGTGCCATATTGGCTTGAAGAGGCTTGAGGATAGTAATCTTGAATGTGGTTTGTGTAATAAATGCAATGGGAATTCAAAGTTAGATTATCCGTTTCACAGAGATTTATTAAACCCAGATGATTTGGTAATAGAAATCATAAAGTATGTGAGCACAGAAACAAGTTGTTTTTGCAGGAGAACAACGGTAGATAAAAATCCAGATATAAATGTATACCGAAATTCATCATGTGAAGAATTAGTGTGTAGAATCGAAGCAAAGTATTTAGAGGGACAAGCATTTATGAAAGCAAAAGAGTGACTTGGCTTATATGCAAAGGAGACACTTGTAATAGATGAACCCAAATTAGATAGTTATATTCGTTGTAAAGAAGATGACAGAAGAAAAGGAAGAGAGGTTCCAATTTTTATTGTGTGGAAATTTGATAAGCCATGTGATGACGTAGGTGGAATTGCAGTTTTTCAAGAAATTGACGAATTAGAGCGATTGCGAAGACTGTATAAAATGAATAATGCAGTTGTATTAATGAGCGGATATACAGTTATTTATTAACGATAGAAGTATAAAGCAAATTGATTTAATGCAGAAACAAATATAAGTAGAAATACATTGAGGAAATATATTGAAATAGCCAAGAACGAAAATAAATAATGGTTCATAGGGGGTATGTGTTTGTTGCGTACCCTTTTATATTGCCTTAAATAATTTCATTTCGTTTAGCATCCGTTTTTTGCAAGGATTCTGTAAATTTATATTGAAAAAACTTTCTTAAATGATATAATTAGTGGGAAAAGTGTCCAATAAAAGCAAAAATATGTTGCATAGGATGGAGAGAACAGATGAAATATTCGGCAACTCAGATGGCAAAAAAATTAGGCATTTCCAGGTCAAATTTATATCATCTTAAGGATGTCGGGGCAGTGAAGATAGAGGTCGACGAAAACGGCAAGGTAGAATGGACAGATGATGTCTTCCATCAGCTGGAAGAATATCTGCAAAAACGCCATGCAGCTGAAGCGGCAAAGGAAGCTGAGCTGCCATATAGGATATTTAAAATTAACAATCGGCGTTTTTTGGGAAATAAATACAAGCTTTTGCCTTTTATAACCAGGGTAGTGGAAGCGGAATGTGAAAATGTAAATACAGTAGCGGATATATTTGCGGGGACAGGGGCAGTTGCCTCTGCTTTTACGGATAAGAAATTGATTACCAACGATATCATGTACAGTAATTATATCTGCCATTTGGCTTGGTTTGGCGCAGAACCGTATTCACAGGAGAAGATCATTAATTTGATTCAGCAATATAATGACATGCGTACAGAGCATGACAATTATATGAGTGAGAATTTTGCGGATACATATTTTTCGCTTGAAGACTGCAGGAAGATTGGATATATCCGACAGGATATTGAAGATAAATATGTCCAGGGCGAACTGAATGCCAGGGAAAGGGCCTTGCTGATAACTTCTCTTTTGTACGCTATGGACAGGATTGCCAATACATGCGGCCACTATGATGCCTACAGGCGCGGAGTTAAATTTGAAAAGCGTCTGCAATTGTCAGTTCCGCAGACAGAGGCGTGTCTGAATGAAAATAACATCTGCTTCAATATGGATACAAATGAACTGGTGAAAGAAATAGAAGCGGATTTAGTCTATATTGACCCGCCTTATAATTCCAGGCAATATTGCGATGCTTACCATTTGCTGGAGAATGTGGCAAGGTGGCAGAAGCCGGAGGTTTTTGGTGTTGCCAGAAAGATGGACCGCTCTTCATTAAAAAGCGATTATTGCACACAGAAAGCGGCGGAGGCGTTTGAGGAACTAATCAATACGATTCATGCAAAATATATTATTTTATCATACAACAATATGGCGGAAAAAGGGAATGACCGCTCCAATGCGAAAATCAGTGATGATGATATCATGCGTATTTTGCAGAAAAAGGGTATGGTAAAGATATTCGCCGAGGATTACAGAACATTTTCTGCGGGAAAATCAAATATACAGGAAAATCAGGAACGTTTATTTCTTTGTATCTGCCAGGGCCCAGGGAAGGAGGTCATTCCTTCCGCATTAAACTATACCGGAGGGAAATATAAGCTGCTTCCGCAGATTTTACCTCTGTTCCCTAAGGATATGGACAGGGCGGTAGATATGTTTTGCGGCGGCTGTAATGTCGGCATCAACCTGAACTGCAGTAAGGTGCAGTTCAATGATAATAACGAATATCTGACAGGTTTGCTGAGGACATTTCAGAAATTGCCTAAACAGGAAATATTTACGTGGATATTTGATTCCATCAGCCGATATAAGCTTTCTCTTGTGAGTGAAAATGGCTATCAATATTATGGATGTGACAGCAAAAATGGGGTGGGTCCTTATAACAGGGAAGGATATTATAGGCTGAGGGATGATTTTAACAGTAAGACAGAGCGTGACGATGAATATTATCTGATGTTGTATCTGCTGATAGTCTACTCCTTTAACAATCAGCTGCGGTTTAATCAAAGAGGCAGATTTAATTTGCCAGTGGGTAAGCGGGATTTCAATGCTAAAATGCAGAAGAAATTAGATGCTTTCCTTGACCGCTTAAAAAGCGGCGATTATCAATTTACAAGCGGCAGTTTCCTCGATATCAATCTGGATGAATTTACGGAGGAGAGCTTTTTCTATGCAGACCCGCCGTATCTCATCACCTGTGCGACGTACAATGAGCAGTCTGGGTGGACCGAGGATGATGAGCGTAATTTGCTGAATTATCTGGAGGAACTGGACCGAAGGGGAATTCGTTTCGCGCTTTCTAATGTTTTGGAGAGCAAAGGCAGGAGGAATGAAATTTTGGCGGATTGGCTTGCCGGAAATGATAGATTCACGGCAGTGCTTTTGGACTATGATTATTCAAATTCCAATTACCAGACGAAGAAGAGTGAACTTACAAGAGAGATATTAGTGGTAAACTATGAGATAAAAATGTGAGGAGGAGATTTATGGAGTGGCAATGGGAGAGGGATATATGATTTCAGGAAGGTGAAATTTCTGGCTGTTAAACCAGAAAAATTCCTTCCCACAGGTGTTCACGCATCCCCAACTGAATCCTGGCTGCAATATCAGGGATATCGCAGTGAAGATAGTTTGACAGCGCAGCCTCATTGTCATAGTAACGTTCCATCAGCAGACGGACAAGTTTTGTGATTAAACATTCTGTCTCTGCAACTGATTTCTGATAAAAAATATTCTCAATATAAGCAAAATCATCTGGGGAAAATCTTTTGCAGGTCAGCGGTTTATCCACAATCAAATGCCCAATTATATTCTGGAGGACAATATGGCAGATGTTTTCTAAGAGCAGTTCGTAATCAGTATGGTAGGCGCAGAGAATTTCCCTGATATATGAATCGTCAAAATTCTGCAGGAATTGCTGCTCCAAATCGATGCATTCCAGATATTCTAAAACAGCATCGATGCCGGTTGATGTAACCGACTTCTCTAAGAAGCGGTTAGTCCAATGTCAGCAGAGTTTCCTGATCTGAAATTTATCGGAGACTATTTTCTGCCCGAGCGTGTACGCTTTTTGGGCAGGAAGTTTTTCTTCAGCAAGTGCATGGGAGTCTTGTCCCATGCATTCCTGAATACAGTACAGTACGCCCTCCATCAGCATTTGGGCTTTCTCAAAGGTAATGGAGGAGTGTTCATAGCCGACATACTTTGGTGTAAGTTCTGCTACGATGGCAACAAGTTCTTCTAACGGATAACCAAAATTTTCCATAAACTTTACCTCCATGCTAATTCTTTTAATGCTTCCAGATAAAGTTCCCGATCCCAGCGTGTGACAATATCGAATTGCGCAAATTCCCCCCGTCCCTGCGATGCTTGATAGCCGCTATATCCTGCACGCACGGCTGGGAGAAAATATCAAGACAGGAGCTTTCTAAATAATCAAAATCTCCATAGCACACAGTCTCAAACTGTTCCTGCATAAATTCTAAAAGTTCATCATCGGTAATCTCGTCTTGCATCTCATTTTTATACAGATAGAAGATTTCCTGGAGGCGGATTAGGGACTCGCAGTAATTTTCCTGCATAATGTAGGGGGAATCACAAAACCATACCTCCATTCTGAATCAAAACTCTTGGGAAACACAAGTATAAACGCTGGGTGAGGACGTTACAAGGCTTGAATTTTAGCGTTTTTTGTGCTATAATTCTATCAGCAAGAGATAAGAAGGAGCGAGGTTTAGAACCTCTTTTTTTGGGCAATACTATCCCAAAAAGAAATGAGGTTCCATGCGATGAAGACATTCCATCAGTTATATCTGGATATTTTAAAACAGGAAGCAGGAAAGGGTCGTATTTTGGAGGAAGAATACGACCCTTATCATTTGAATTGCCTGCTTCACCCCAAGCAGTATGCGCCGGTTATTTTTGCCGAACAGTGTGAACAGTGCGCTTATGAGCGAGCCTGTGAAAACAGTTGTATTTTTGATGCGTTTGAACGGGATGAAGACGGCAAGGTTGTGATTAATCCAGAGAAATGTACGGGCTGCGGCGCTTGTGTAGATGCCTGTAAACTGGAAAGGCTGGCAGCGAACAGGGATGTGGTTCCGGTACTTACGGCGGTGCGTGAAAAAAAGCGGGAGGTTTATGCCCTGATTGCACCGGCTTTTCTCGGTCAATTTGGAAAAAAAGTTACGGTGGGAAGGCTGCGTGCAGCCTTTAAAGCCATGGGTTTTAAGGGCATGGTAGAGGTGGCGGTATTTGCGGATATCCTTACCTTAAAAGAAGCTCTGGAGTTTGATATTAATATTAAGGAAGAGCAGGATTTCCAGCTTACAAGCTGCTGCTGCCCTGTGTGGATTGCCATGATAAGAAAGATATACCATGAACTTCTGCCCCATGTGCCGGGAGCCGTTTCACCGATGGTGGCAGCCGGCAGGGTGGTGAAGAAACTGCATTCCGATGCTGTAACTGTGTTTATCGGACCTTGTATGGCCAAGAAAGCGGAGGCGCGGGAGAAGGATATTGCGGATGCCGTAGATTATGTCTTGACATTTCAGGAAGTGCAGGATATGTTTGAGACAGCGGACATTAATCCGGAGGAGCTGGGAGAAGATGAGAAAGAGCATTCTTCCCGTGCAGGCAGGATTTATGCCCGGACCGGAGGTGTAAGCGAGGCGGTGAAAGAAACAGTGAAACAGCTGAATCCAGACCGCAGGATTGAGGTGAGGGCAGAGCAGGCAGACGGCGTGCCGGCCTGCCGGGAGATGATTGAACGGCTGCAGAAAGGTGAGATAACTGCCAATTTCTTTGAAGGCATGGGTTGTAACGGCGGCTGCGTGGGCGGACCAAAGCGTATTATTCCAGTTGATGAAGGAAAAGAGAATGTAAATATATATAGTGAAAGAGCAGAATATAAAACGCCGCTGGAAAATCCTTTTGTGTTAGAACTGCTCGAGAGATTGGGTTTCCATACGGTGGAAGAATTTTTGGAAAAGAGTGATTTGTTGGAGAGGGAATTTTGATAGGTTTCAATGCACTCAACAGGCTAAAGCCCATAATAAAAAACCTTGCTGATATTTGTGAAAATCAGCAAGGTTTTTTCCATGGCTGTATATTGCCGTCCTGCTTATTTGTCTAACTTCTTTTTTCCGTTTTTATCGAAATTCTTCTTCAAGGCTATTTCTGTTGGTAAAACAGAACCCATCAAAGGAATAAGCTGTACTCCACAGATAATCCCTCCTACGGTTCCCACATAATCCTCATTTTCCCCAATTACCAACAGCAAGAGTATCACTGTTACTGGCATCATAATCAATCCGCAGAAATACCATATCCTGCCACAATATTTATGTGCAAAATCCCAGGTATCTTTGTTTTTCATAGACATAGACGTTCGATACCCAAATATTACATTTATTTGTTTTGGAACCCTTTTTACAAAATGTCTCCCAAATCCAATCATGGTAAGCGGAATAAGCAAATCCATAATTAACATAAAAATCCAAAATCCCATTGGAAACCTCCTTTTCTACCATAGCAATACCTTCACAATTTCCGGCCTGTTATTCTGAGTATAGCACATCATCACATATTTTGCCATATTTAGCCTGCTTTCAGTTTCCTCATTTTGGTACTGAGATATCAGTTATATAATAAATGGGAAAAAGTTCTGCCATAGAAATACTATGGTTAAAATACACAAAAATAAGGGTCGACATGCTCGTTTTTTTAAACAAAATTGTAATAATCGTACATTTTTTTATTGTTTGTGAAAATTACTTGTCTTTACATCTATACAAGTTGTAAAATAGAAAAAGATAGCAACAGTATCAATGTGGGAAAGGACATGAGAAAGATGGCGAAGAACGAGGGTCAAAAGTTAAAGTATTATACGCTGTCAGAAGATTTAAAGCGCATGATATTGGACGGTGATATCCAGGCAGGGGAACGGCTTCCCTCAGAGAATGAACTTTCAGAACGTTACAGTATCAGCCGCCATACCGTGCGCAAGGCACTCGCTATCCTGCAGAATGAAGGCTACATCTATGCCGAACATGGCAAGGGGACATTCTGTTCAGAACTTGTACGCCATACCAAGACTTCCCGGAATATTGCGGTAGTGACCACGTATCTGTCGGATTATATTTTTCCCAAGGTCGTCCAGGGAATTGACAGTGTAATGACAGAGAAGGGTTACAGCATTATCCTTAAGAATACCCGCAATTCCCGCAAGGCGGAAGCGAGGTGTTTGGAGGAGCTCTTGCAGAAGGATATTGAGGGATTGATTATAGAGCCCAGCAAGAGTGAGATTTTCTGCAAGCACATTTCACTGTACCAGCGGCTTGAACAGTTTGGAATTCCCATCGTGTTTATTCAGGCTTGTCTGGAGCAGATGAAGGACAAACCGCAGGTAAAGATGGATGACTGTAAGGGAGGCTATCTTGTCACCAATTATTTGATTTCTTTAGGACATCGCAATATCCTTGGTGTATTTAAAGCAGACGATACCCAGGGAATGGAGCGTCACAGGGGTTATGTTCAGGCACTGCAGGAAGCAGGGATGCTCTATAACCCGGAAAATATCATCTGGTTCCATACGGAGGACCGTGCCATCAAGCCTTTTGCGGCATTGCAGGAGCTGGTGCGTCAGGGTTATCCGTTTGATTCGGTGGTGTGTTATAACGACCAAATTGCCGTGGAGGTTATTAAAGCATTGGAAGAATGTCAGCTGGGCGTACCCGAGCGGATTTCTGTCACCGGGTATGACAATTCCTTTATTGCAGAGAACAGCCGCATAAAGCTTACTACCATAGCCCACCCGCAGGATAAGCTGGGGGAAATGGCGGCCAGACTGCTGTTGGAGCTGATTCAGAATCCACATGCGGACATTCCGCAGAACAAGATTCTTATCGAGCCGGAGCTGATTGTCAGGGAGTCCTGCAGGAAGCGTTAGGAAATGCCGCATTATATTTAAAACCACAGAAAAAACATCTTGTATTGACGACCATACAAGTAATAAAGTAAAAGTATCAGGACAGACTGGTTGTAATACTGACATTAAGCCTGTCAACGAGAGCTATCAAAAATCTATTATTTCACAGGAGGGTTAGTTATCATGAAATTATCAAAGAATTACAAGTTTTGGTTCTGCACGGGCTCACAGGATTTATATGGGGATGAATGTCTGAGAAATGTAGCAGAGCATTCAAGAATCATTGTGGAGGAACTCAATAAGTCCGGCGTGCTTCCATTTGAGGTTGTGTTAAAGCCAACATTGATTACCAACGAGTTGATTCGCAAGACATTCAATGAAGCAAATATTGATGAGGACTGCGCAGGCGTGATTGTATGGTGCCACACATTCTCACCAGCCAAATCTTGGATTTTAGGACTGCAGGAATTCAGAAAACCGCTCTTGCACTTACATACACAGTTTAACGAAGAGATTCCTTATGACACCATCGATATGGATTTCATGAATGAGAACCAGTCCGCACACGGCGACCGTGAGTGGGGTCACATGGTAACACGTATGGGCATCGAGCGTAAGGTTGTTGTAGGACACTGGACCAGCCAGGCTGTACGTGAGAAGATTGCTTCTTGGATGCGCACAGCAATCGGTATCGTAGAGAGCAGCCATGTACGCGTGATGCGTGTGGCAGACAATATGAGAAACGTTGCCGTTACAGAGGGCGACAAGGTAGAAGCTCAGCTGAAATTTGGCTGGGAAGTAGATGCTTATCCGGTAAATGAGATTGCAGAAGCTGTAGCAGCAGTATCTGAGTCTGATACCAATGCATTGGTAGATGAGTACTATGACAAATATGAAATCCTCTTAGAGGGCAGGGATGCTGACGAGTTCAAGAGACACGTTGCAGTTCAGGCACAGATTGAGATTGGTTTTGAGCGCTTCTTAGAGGAGAAGAATTATCAGGCAATCGTTACGCACTTTGGTGACCTTGGCGCGTTGAAACAGCTCCCGGGACTTGCAATCCAGCGTTTGATGGAAAAAGGCTACGGCTTCGGTGCAGAGGGTGACTGGAAAGTTGCAGCTATGGTTCGTATCATGAAGCTGATGTCCGCAGGCATGAAGGATGCTAAGGGAACATCCATGTTAGAGGATTATACTTATAATTTAGTACCTGGCAAAGAGGGTATCCTGCAGGCTCATATGTTGGAAATCTGTCCAAGTATCGCAGAGGGACCAATCAGCATCAAGTGTCAGCCGCTCTCCATGGGCGACAGGGAAGATCCTGCGCGTCTGGTATTTACCTCCAAGGAAGGAGCTGGTATTGCCACTTCCCTTATCGACCTGGGAGACCGTTTCCGCCTGATTATCAACAGTGTGGACTGCAAGAAGGTTGAAAAGCCAATGCCGAAGCTTCCGGTAGCGACAGCATTCTGGACACCGCAGCCTGATTTTGCAACAGGATGTGAAGCATGGATTCTTGCCGGCGGCGCTCACCATACAGCATTTTCTTATGACATAACTGCTGAGCAGATGGGTGACTGGGCAGCAGCAATGGGAATTGAAGCTGTATACATTGACAATAACACAAATATCCGTAACTTCAAGAAAGACCTGATGTTAGGAAATGTAGTATTTGGAAAATAATAGCTTATTTTCATTGGAAAGAGAGGGAAGAGCATGAAATTATTTATTGATACAGCAAATGTAGACGATATACGCAAAGCCAACGATATGGGAGTTATCTGCGGCGTAACAACGAACCCATCTCTAATTGCCAAAGAAGGAAGAGATTTCAATGAGGTAATCAAAGAAATCACGACAATTGTTGACGGACCAATCAGCGGCGAGGTAAAAGCGACAACCGTGGATGCAGAAGGAATGATTAAAGAGGGACGTGAGATTGCCAAAATCCACCCCAATATGATTGTTAAGATTCCCATGACAGTGGAAGGCCTGAAAGCAGTAAAAGTTCTGGCGGCAGAGGGGATAAAGACGAATGTGACCCTGATTTTTTCTGCAAACCAGGCATTGCTTGCTGCCAGAGCGGGGGCGACGTTTGTATCCCCATTCCTGGGACGGCTGGATGATGTCAATCAGCTTGGAATCAATTTAATTGAAGATATCGTAACAATTTTCAGCAACTATGATATCAAGACAGAAATCATTGCTGCAAGTATCCGTACTACAGTGCATGTGACGGAATGTGCGCTTGCCGGAGCAGATATCGCAACGGTTCCCTACGGCATCATTGAACAGATGACGAAACATCCGATGACGGACCAGGGAATTGCAAAGTTCCAGAAAGATTATACAGCAGTATTTGGTTAATATTCAGTACCCCCATAGGAATAATATACAGCCAGCCACTTTAGGCTCGCCTGAAAGCGGCTGACTGAACGTTCCCGGAGGGGTTGAATAACAGTGCAGAATATATTTTAGAAGGAGAATTTACATGGAAAACTTAGAACTTCAGAAAACAGCCAATGAGATTCGTAAAGGAATCGTGACGGCTGTTCATGCTGCAAAGGCGGGGCATCCAGGCGGTTCCCTCTCCTCAGCAGACGTGTATACCTATTTGTATTTTGAAGAAATGAACATTGACCCCAAAAACCCTAAGAAAGCAGACCGCGACCGTTTCGTACTGTCCAAAGGACATACGGCACCGGGCTTATATTCAACTCTTGCCAACCGTGGATATTTCCCGGTGGAAGATTTGAAGACACTGCGTCAGATTGGTTCTCATTTACAGGGACATCCCTGTCTGCAGCATACGCCAGGCGTTGACATGTCAAGCGGTTCTTTGGGACAGGGCATTTCCACAGCGGTGGGAATGGCAATGTCAGCAAAACTGAGCAATGACAGCTATCGCGTATATACCCTGTTGGGAGATGGTGAGATTCAGGAAGGTCAGGTGTGGGAGGCAGCGATGTTTGCCGGACACCGCAAACTGGATAATCTGGTAGTTATCGTGGACAACAATGGCCTGCAGATTGACGGTAAGATTGAAGACGTATGCTCTCCGTATCCGATTGATAAGAAATTTGAAGCGTTTAACTTCCATGTGATTAATGTGGCGGACGGAAATGATTTTGATCAGCTTCGTGCAGCATTTAAGGAAGCAAAAGAGACCAAAGGAATGCCAACGGCAATCGTGCTGAAGACTGTCAAAGGAAAAGGCGTTTCCTATATGGAGAATCAGGCTGGATGGCATGGCAAAGCGCCGAACGATGATGAGTATGCACAGGCAATGGAAGAATTAGAGAAAGCAGGTGAAGCATTATGTCAGAAGTAAAGAAAATTGCAACCAGAGCCAGTTACGGCAACGCATTGGTAGAACTGGGGAAAAAGCATGATAATCTGGTAGTATTGGATGCGGATCTTGCAGCAGCTACCCAAACCGGTGTATTTAAGAAAGAGTTTCCCGAAAGACATATAGACTGCGGTATCGCAGAGTGTAACATGATGGGCATCGCTGCAGGAATTGCTACGACCGGCAAAGTTCCGTTTGTAAGTTCTTTCGCTATGTTTGCAGCAGGCAGGGCGTTTGAGCAGGTAAGAAACTCTGTAGGATATCCCCATCTGAATGTAAAAATTGGCGCAACCCATGCAGGTATTTCTGTAGGAGAGGACGGAGCAACCCATCAGTGTAATGAAGACATTGCTTTGATGCGTACAATTCCCGGCATGACAATCATCAATCCTTCCGATGACGTGGAGGCAAAAGCAGCAGTGGAAGCAGCTTATGAAATGGAAGGTCCCGTATACCTGAGATTTGGCAGACTTGCAGTTCCGGTAATCAATGATAAGCCGGATTACAAATTTGAAATTGGCAAGGGCGTACTTCTTAAAGAGGGAACAGATGTTACTATCGTGGCAACCGGTCTGTGTGTAGGCGGTGCTGTGGAAGCGGCAGAGAAGCTGGCAGCAGATGGCATTAACGCAGAGGTAATCAATATCCATACTATTAAGCCCTTAGATGAGGACATCATTCTCAATTCTGCGAAGAAGACAGGCAAGGTTGTTGTGGCAGAAGAGCATTCTGTAATCGGCGGACTTGGCAGTGCAGTATGCGACTGCCTGAGTGCAAAGCTGCCCACGCCAGTATGCAAGATTGGCGTCAATGATGTATTCGGCGAGTCTGGTCCGGCTGTTAAGCTGTTGGAGAAATACGGATTGGATGCCCAGGGCATTTATGAGAAAGTAAAGGAATTTGCAGGAAAATAGAAAATGTTTATGTCTGAGAGCAACCGTTTTCACTGAACAGTGAAAGCGGCTGCTTTTCAGTGCTTTATATAGCATCAAAAGGATGAGGAGGTATTTTTAAGATGGACAAGAATCTTATTATTCAGGATATAGAGAGCGGAAAAACTGCCCTTGGTATAGAGTTTGGCTCCACCAGAATTAAGGCAGTGCTGGTGGCAAGCGACAATTCCCCGATTGCCTCGGGAGCACATGACTGGGAGAACCAGTATGTAGACAATATATGGACATACAGCCTGGATGCGATTTGGAATGGGCTGCAGGACTGCTACGGCAAGATGGCAGAGGACGTTAAAAACCAGTACGGCGTTACCCTGACGACGGTTGGGGCAATCGGATTCAGTGCCATGATGCATGGATATATGGCGTTTGACAAGAATGATGAGTTGCTGGTGCCGTTCCGTACCTGGAGAAATACGATTACAGAGGAGGCTTCTAAGAAGCTGACCGAGGTATTCAATTTCAATATTCCGCAGAGATGGAGCATTGCCCATCTGTATCAGGCAATTTTGAATAAAGAAGCGCATGTAAGCTCTGTGACTTATTTCACCACTTTGGCAGGATATATCCATTGGAAACTGACCGGACAGCAGGTACTCGGCGTAGGTGAGGCATCCGGTATGTTCCCGATTGACATTTCAACGAAGGACTTTGATAAGAAGATGATAGGTCAGTTCAATGAGCTGATTGCAGGAGAAGGATTCCCCTGGAAACTGGAAGATATTATCCCCAAGGTGCTGGTTGCAGGAGAGAATGCCGGTATGCTTACGGAAGAGGGCGCAAAACTGTTAGATGTCAGCGGGAACCTGAAAGCTGGAATTCCATTATGTCCGCCGGAAGGTGATGCAGGAACCGGTATGACGGCAACAAAGAGTGTGGAGCAGCGTACAGGTAACGTTTCTGCAGGCACTTCTGTATTTGCAATGGCGGTGCTTGAGGATAATCTCAAGAAAGTGCACCCTGAAATTGACTTAGTGACCACTCCGGACGGCAGCCTGGTAGCAATGGTTCACTGCAACAACTGTACCTCCGATTTGAACGCATGGGTAAATCTTTTCAAAGAATTTGCTGAGAGCTTTGGCGTGGAAGTAGATATGACAAAGCTGTTCTCCGTATTGTATAACAAGGCAATGGAGGGCGATGCGGAATGCGGCGGACTTTTGGCTTACAACTATTTCTCAGGAGAGCATGTGACAGGATTTGAGGAAGGTCGTCCGCTGTTCGTGCGCACACCGAACAGTAAGTTTAACCTTGCTAACTTTATGCGTGTGCATCTGTTTACAGCACTCGGTGCATTGAAGACCGGTCTTGACATCCTCATGAAAGAGGAGAACGTAAAGCTTGACGTATTGATGGGACATGGTGGTCTCTTCAAGACTAAGGGCGTAGGGCAGAAAATCATGGCAGCGGCAGTTAATACTCCGGTTTCCGTTATGGCAACTGCAGGTGAAGGAGGCGCATGGGGAATTGCCTTGCTGGCTTCCTACATGATAAATAAGGGTGCAGACGAGAGCTTATCCCATTACCTGGAGGAGAAAGTATTTGCTGGTCAGGAGAGCGAGACGCTCAGCCCGGATGCCAAGGATGTGGAAGGATTTGATACCTTTATTAAGCGTTACAGTAAAGGGCTTGCAATTGAGAGAGCAGCAGTAGATTTTTTATAGAATAGAGAGGAAAATCATGTTAGAAGAATTAAAAAAAGCGGTGTATGAGGCGAATATGGATTTACCCCGTTATGGATTGGTAACCTTTACCTGGGGAAATGTCAGCGCCATTGACAGAGAAAGCGGTTTATTCGTAATTAAGCCCAGCGGTGTGGATTATGAAAAGCTCAAACCCGAAGATATGGTAGTTATGGACCTTGAGGGTAATAAAGTGGAGGGAAAGTACAATCCTTCTTCTGATACAGCAACCCATTTGGAATTGTATAAGGCATTTCCGGAAATCGGCGGTGTGGTTCACACCCATTCTTCCTACGCTACAAGCTGGGCGCAGGCTGGAAGGAGCATTCCCTGCTATGGAACCACACATGCAGATTATATGTATGGAGAAATCCCCTGTGTGCGCTGCCTGACCAAAGAAGAGATTGACGGCGCGTATGAGGAGAATACCGGACATTTGATTGTCAACTCTTTTAAGGAAATGGGCAAAGATGTAATGGCTGTTCCGGCAGTGCTCTGCAAAAATCACGGTCCTTTTGCCTGGGGCAAGGATGCACATGAAGCTGTGCATAATGCAGTGGTATTAGAAGAGGTGGCTAAGATGGCTTACCGCGCAGAGACTATCAATCCGCGTATCCAGTCGGCGCCGCAGGAACTGCAGGATAAGCATTATTACCGCAAGCATGGTGCGAATGCCTACTATGGACAGAAAGAAGAGTAGGAGGAAAGCAAATGCGAAGCATTTCTGTAATGCTTTCCGACGAACTGGCAGGTGACGCGAAGCGGCGCGTGCCGCTACCTTAAGGAGGAAAGCAAATGCGAAGCATTTCTGTAATGCTTTCCGACGAACTGGCAGGT
>CAJUHY010000002.1:0-104541 GCA_910585895.1 uncultured Lachnospiraceae bacterium | reverse complement strand
GACGCGAAGCGGCGCGTGCCGCTACCTTGTAATTAGAAATATCTGATAATCAGGCGGTTTTGCCCATAGGGCAGGGCCGCCTTCTTTTAAATTGTAAGGAAGAAATATCATGAGTATTTATAAAGTTAACAAGCAAAACATGGACACGATTGCCCCTCTCTTTGCGGGTTGGCAGGAATCCCTGATTTGGTCCTGCCTGCAGGGCTGTATGGGAGAGGCATGGGCAGACAGTATGGAGAAACCGAAGGCAGCGAGGATTGTTCTGGCGGATTTTTGTTATTTTGCAGGAAAAGTAAACCCGGAGTTGATAACGGAAGATATTAAGACTCACAGCAGAGATTTCTTGATTATGGTGCCGCCGCTGGATGAGAGCGGGGAGAAATGGGCACAGGAAATTGAGAAAGCGTATGGTGAGCGCTGTAAGCGTGTGGAACGTTACGCCATAAAGAAAGAACCCGGCATTTTTAATATAAATAAGCTGCAGCAAATTGTGGGCAGCCTGGCATCTGAGTATGAGGTAAAAATGATAGACGAAGATATTTTCCGGCAGACCAGGGAACAGGACTGGGCAAAAGATTTTACCTCGCAGTATGCAGATTATGAGGAGTACCACAGGAGGGGGCTGGGAGCGGCAGTGACCCATCAGGGCAGGCTTATTGCGGGCGCTTCCTCTTATACGGTGTACTGCGGAGGCATTGAGATTGAGATTGGCACGCAGGAGGAGTACCGCCGGCAAGGTTTTGCCTCTGTCTGCGGGGCAAAGCTGATTTTGGAATGTATGGAGCGGGGGTTGTATCCCAGTTGGGATGCACAGAATAAATGGTCGGTGGCGCTTGCCGGGAAACTCGGATACCATTTTGAGCGGGTGTATCCGGCGTTTGAGATATATTTGTGAAAGGAATTATGCCGCTTTGCGGCGTGTATCCGGCGCAGAGAAAAAGGGAAGAAATGAAAACGCAAGCGTTTTCATTTCTTCCCTATAATAAACTTAAGCAACCGCTGCAGCCTGTTTTTACAGGAAAATATATTTTGCTACAAACAATATTGTGAGCACATACATAAGGATACTGATTTTCTTTTCTTTTGCCTTGCCGGTAATCAGGTTCACCAGCGTCCAGGAAATAACGCCGATGGCGATTCCTTCAGAAATGCTGTAGGCGAGCGGCATAGCGATGATGCACAGGAATGCCGGGATGGCGTCCGTCATATCTGTAAAATCAATCTTGGCTACGGAGCCCATCATGTAGAAACCAACAATAACCAGTGCCGGGGCAATGGCGAAGCTGGGAATGCTCAGGAACAGCGGTGAAAAGATTACGGATAACAGGAAAAGTACGCCGGTCACGAGGGCTGTCAGTCCAGTGCGTCCGCCAGCGGTGACGCCGGAAGCGCTCTCCACATAGGTGGTGGTTGTGGAAGTTCCGAAAACAGCGCCCACGCAGGTTGCAATTGCGTCTGATAACAGCGCTGGTTTGATACGGGGCAGTTTACCATCCTTATCCAGCATGTCCGCTTTGGAGGAAACACCGATTAAAGTTCCCAGCGTATCAAATAAATCTACGAACAGGAAAGAGAACATAATAACGATGAAATCCCAAATTTTGACAGAACCAAAGTCAACGCCGGTAAATACTGCGCCAAATGTCTCCTGGAAGGAAGAGAAGTCCAGGCTTATAATGCCGGCAGGGATTGTGGAATACATGCCAACTTCAGGATTCGGCACATAGATGCCAATCAGTTCGCAGATAATACCCAATACCCAGGTAGCAAGTATGCCGATGAGGATACCGCCCTTGATATTCTTAGCCAGCAAAACGGCGGTAATCAGAATACCTACCAGCGCAAGGATGGCGCCGATACCGATAGATTGGAATGTCTCGCCTTTGAAGGTCTGGTATGTAACCAGCGTAGAAGGGTTTGAGACGATGAGTTTGGCGTCCTGCAGACCGATAAATGCAATAAATAAGCCGATACCCACACTGACTGCCGCTTTTAACGTGGTGGGGATTGCATTAAAGATGGCTTCGCGTACGTTGGTAAGGGACAGCACGATAAAAATAATACCCTCGACGAATACTGCAAGCAATGCAATCTGCCAGGAATAGCCCATGCCAATGACAACGGAATAGGCAAAATATGCATTTAAACCCATGCCGGGAGCCAGCGCAAACGGATAGTTTGCCAGCGTTGCCATTAACAAAGTACCTACAAATGAGGCAAGCGCTGTGGCAATCATGACCGCGTTGGGGTTCATGCCGGTCTCGCCAAGGATGCTTGGGTTTACGGCGAGGATGTATGCCATCGTCATAAATGTGGTAAATCCGGCAATCACTTCTGTGCGGACAGTTGTGTTGTTGTCTTTCAGTTTGAAAAATTTTTCCAACATAAATTTACTCTCCTTTTTATAAGTTTATAAGTAACATTGTTAGTATATTATAGAATGATATTTTTTTAAAGAGATATAGTAAAAAAAATCTGTTTATGTTACAATGTTGCAACAGCGCTCCTGCTTAAGCCGGGGCGCATACAGCAATGGAACGTTTATAATTCATAGAAGAAGGGATAATATCGTGGTTGCAATACTGCTCAATTTATTTGTGAAAAATAAGGATGATATCAATAACACTATGGTACGCCAGAAGTATGGAATGCTCTGCGGGATAATAGGGATTGTGCTGAATGTGCTGTTGTTTCTGGGAAAATTTTTAGCAGGCACATTAAGCCATTCTATTTCCATCATGGCAGATGCATTTAACAATTTATCAGATGCAGGGTCCTCTGTGGTCACGCTTGTGGGATTTAAAATGGCAGGCGCTAAGCCGGATGTAGGACACCCTTATGGGCATGGACGGATAGAATATATTACGGGATTTATCGTGTCAGGCGCAATTCTGGTGATGGCATTTGAACTGATAAAAAGTTCTATAGATAAAATCATTCATCCAGCGTTTGTGGAATGCAGCGTATTGTCAGTGGGAATTTTGGTGATTTCCATTTTGGTAAAATTATATATGGCATTTTATAACTACAGGATTGGACGTAAACTGGAGTCAGCTGCAATGCGCGCTACGGCAACAGACAGCATGAGCGATGCCTGTGCCACCTCAGTAGTATTGATTGGTATAGCTATTGGGGAAGTTACCGGGCTTAAGGTCGATGGATGGTGTGGTGTGCTGGTGGGAGTGTTTATTTTCTATGCGGGAATCTCTGCGGCTAAAGAGACGCTGAATCCTTTGCTGGGCCAGCCGCCGGAGACGAAATTTGTGGAACAGATTGAGGAGATAGTGCTTGCTCATGAAGAAATCTGCGGAATGCATGACCTTCTGGTGCATGATTATGGTCCGGGCAGATGTATGATTTCCCTCCATGCGGAGGTGCCTGCGGAAGGGGATATTTTGGTATTGCATGATGTGGTGGATGATGCGGAGATGGAACTGCAGAGAGAACTGAATTGCGATGCAGTCATTCATATGGATCCGGTTGTCACGAAAGATACATATATTTTGGAATTAAGGGGCAAAATAGAAGAATTGATAAAGGAGATTGATGACATCATCACCATGCACGATTTCCGGGTTGTGCTCAAACAGATTCACACGAAGCTGCTCTTTGATGTGGTGGTCCCTTATGGGTACAGGCTAAGTGATGAAGAACTGCAAATGTTGATACAGAGCCGGATTGGTGAAGCATTTGAAGAAGAATACGTCGTGGTTGTGCAGGTGGATAAATCGTATGTGAAATAAATGCTGGTAGTTTATTGCCCGAAAATTCAGAAAAATTGTCGCGGACATGTTGAAAAAATGTCCAATTTTTCATGGATAAATATCATTCTTTCGTGTAATTTACCAGTTTTCACAAACCCACTTGAAAAAGCCCTTTACTTGGGGTATATTTAATAAGGTACGAAATACATGAGAAACAGATTGTATGATAGGATTACATGAGAAAGAGGATAAGATGAGCGAAAAGAAAATTATTGTATCTAATGTAGCGAAAGAGTACAACAATCCTATTGCGGAGTTAGTTCAGGTAGCTTGCCAGTTTGACAGTGAAATCCGCCTGGAAAGCAACGAAGCAAGAATTAATGCGAAGAGCATTATGGGAATCATGGCATTTAATCCGTCGAAAGGAATGACTGTAAATATAGTGGCTGATGGAAGCGATGAAGAGGAAGCTTTATTGGCAATGGAGAGATTCTTAGTCTGTCAATAGAAATATTAGGGAGGAAAACCAAAATGGAGAACAAGGACAAGAAAGTAACTTCAACAAAACCAGCAGCCGAAAAAGAGAACGCTGTTGTGAAGACAGCAGAGAAAGCAGTAGCCGCTGCAAAGGATACAAAGCCGGCAGAGCAACAGACAGTTGTTGTAAAAGAGCAGAAGCCGGAAGCTAAGACCGTGGAAGAGAAGAAAGATACAATACCGGAAGTAAAGGAAGCCGCGGCAAAGAAGGGTAAGCCTGGCAGAAAACCTGGCAAGACAGTTGCAAAGAAGAAACCGGTTGAGAAAGTAGAAGAAGTTTATGTACAGTTCCAGGAATTGGAAATTACCACTAAGGAGATTGTAGATAAAGCAAAACAGATTTATATCGCTGAAGGTCACAGGGAATCTTCCATCAAATCCCTTCGTCTGTACATCAAGCCGGATGAGCATATGGCTTATTATGTAATCAATGAGAAAATGACCGGCAGCATTGAACTGTAAATGATAACATAGAATAAACAAAAAGCTGTTGCAGTACTTATCAGTAAATGATGATAGGGATTGCAACAGTTTTTTTTACAGGAGGAGGTTCCGTATGTATAAGTTATTGATTGTAGAAGATGATACCGTTATCGCAGGAAGCATTCAGCAGCACATGGAGAGCTGGGGATACGAGGCAATATGCGTGGAGGATTTTCAGGGAGTTTTGCAAATATTTGTGGCAGAGAATCCCCAGCTTGTACTGATGGATATTTCGCTGCCTTTTTACAATGGTTACCATTGGTGCGACGAAATCCGCAAGATTTCCAAGGTTCCCATTATATTTATTTCCTCTGCTTCTGACAATATGAATATTGTTATGGCGGTCAATATGGGCGGCGACGATTTTGTGGCAAAGCCGTTTGACCTCAATGTCCTGCAGGCGAAAATACAGGCGCTTTTGCGGCGCACATATGATTTTGCAGGGGACAGTGCGCTGATGGAACATAAGGGAATGATTTTTGATACAGGCAAGGGGCTGGTGACTTTTGCCGATGCCCGCATAGAGCTTACCAAAAATGAGATGGGAATCCTGCGCACTTTACTGGAGCAGAAAGGCAGGATAGTCACTCGGGATAAGCTGATGGAAAAATTATGGGAATCTGACAGTTTTATTGATGATAATACGCTGACTGTCAATGTGGCCAGGCTGAGAAAAAAACTGGAGGAGATTGGCATTCAGGATATGATAAAGACCAGAAAGGGAATCGGTTATGTGGTGGATTAAAGCTTATACCGGACGACACCGTCTGGGTCTTGTGCTGTACCTGGTATATGTGGTAATTTTTGCGTTGGTGATGTATCTTTACCATTTGCCGATGGAGGCAATGGAATATGCAGCCGGACTTTGCTCCATTATCGGCATAGCAGTCTGTCTGGTAGATAGCCTGCGGTACCGCAGGAAACTGGAGGAGTTGGGGTGGCAGATGGAAGCAATAAAACATGGTGTGGAGCGTTTTCCCAAGCCAGCAGACAAACAGGAGCAGATTTATCAGGAACTTTTGCAGGTGTCACGGCGGGAGTGTCAGAGGAAAGTGGCAAATTTGCTGAAAGAAAAGAAAGATGTTACAGACTATTTCACTTTATGGACGCATCAGATTAAGACGCCGATGGCTGCTATGGGTTTGCTGCTTCAACAGGAAGTGAGCGGGGAGGAGGCTCATTATAACCAGAAAAGGCAGGTAAAGAACGAACTGTTTCGCATCGAACAGTATGTAGATATGGTATTGCAATACCTGCGCCTTATGGACAGTATCAATGATTTTGTGCTGCGTGAATATGATTTGGACAGTATTGTCCGCCAGGCATTGAGAAAATATGCGCCGATGTTTATCCGCAAAAACCTCACGCTATCTTACGAGGGTGTGGAGATGAAGGTGGCAACGGATGAAAAGTGGATGGTATTTGTGGTAGAACAGCTTTTGTCTAATGCCATAAAATATACGCCTTCAGGGGAAATTCAGATATACATGGAAAATGGCTGTCTGGTGGTGGAGGATAGCGGAATCGGTATTCTGCCGGAGGATTTGCCGAGGATTTTTGACAAAGGTTATACCGGCTATAATGGCAGGAGTGACAAGAAAGCTTCGGGAATCGGGCTCTATCTGGTAAAGGAAATCCTGGGCAGGCTGGGGCATAAGATTTATGCAGATTCGGAATCCGGGCGAGGAACACGCATGAAGGTATTGTTTTAAATGGCAAACTTACAAAACTGTAAGGAAAACATATAAAATGTAAGCCAAAACTAAGGCAGCTTCCATCCTGATTCGCTATACTATTTTTAGTAACCGGCACAGAGAAAATCCATTTGCTGTGCAGAATAAAAAGGAGGATATTATGGCGATATTAGAAGTTAACAATGTGAAAAAAATATATACCACCCGTTTTGGCGGAAATCAGGTTCAGGCATTGTCGGATGTGAGCTTTTCGGTGGAAAAAGGCGAGTATGTGGCAATTATGGGAGAGTCCGGCTCCGGTAAGACCACGCTGCTGAATATTCTGGCGGCGCTGGATAAGGCTACATCGGGGCAGGTGCTTTTGAACGGTCAAAATCTTTCCGCTATCCGTGAGCGTGAGTTGTCCACGTTCCGCAGGCAGAACCTGGGCTTTGTTTTTCAGGACTTTAACCTGCTTGATAACTTTAACATTCAGGACAATATTTTTCTGCCGCTGGTGTTGGCGGGAAAGAGTTTTGATGAGATGGCAAAGCGTCTGGCGCCTATCGCAGGAAAGCTGGGGATCCAGAAGATTCTCAGCAAATATCCTTACGAGGTATCGGGCGGACAGAAACAGCGCGCGGCGGTGGCTCGTGCTTTGATTACAAATCCACAGCTGATTCTTGCAGATGAGCCGACCGGGGCGCTGGATTCCAAGGCAGCGGAAGGGCTGCTGTCTATGTTTCAGTATATCAATGAGGAGGGGCAGACAATCCTCATGGTCACGCATTCCATCAAGGCGGCGAGCTGTGCGAAACGTGTGCTCTTTATTAAGGATGGGCAGGTATTCCATCAGATTTACAAGGGGTCCGGCAGCAACGAGGAGATGTATCAGAAAATCTCCGATACGCTGACAGTAATTACGACAGGTGGTGGACGTCATGAATAGATTATTTTACGCAAGACTTGCCATAAGCAATCTCAGGAAAAATGCCGGGCTTTACCTGCCCTATGTCCTGGCGGCAGTGGGTATCGGAGCCATGTATTATATCATGGGTGCGATTACCAGGGATGAAGGAATCAAGCAAATGCGCGGAGCCGATGAACTGTTTATGATACTGTCTCTGGGCTGTGGCGTTATCGCAATTTTTACAGTGATTTTCCTCTTCTATACAAACAGTTTCCTTATGAAACGGCGCAAGAAAGAGTTTGGACTGTTTAATATTCTGGGCATGGAAAAACGCCATATCGGTAAAATGATGTTCTGGGAAATTCTCATGATAGCTTTTGTTAGTATCGGCGGCGGGATTGTTGTGGGCATTGTTTTAAATAAACTGGTGGTCCTGGCATTGATGCGTCTGCTGCAATTTGATGTGCCCTTTGGCTTCCATATTTCGGGAGGAGCGATTACAAGCGTTGCCATCCTCTTTGCCGGGATTTTTATTGCCACCCTGGTATACAATTTGTTTCAGGTACAAAAATCCAGTCCGATTGAGCTGCTGAGGAGCAGCAGTCAGGGAGAACGTGAACCGAGGACGCGCTGGCTTCTGGCATTGATTGGCATATTGGCATTGGGTGCAGGGTATGCGATTGCCATTGTTGTTGAAAGTCCCATAGATGCACTGATGATGTTTTTCCTGGCAGTGCTGCTGGTTATTCTTGGAACTTATTGTCTCTTTACGGCGGGCAGTATCGTTGTTCTCAAATTGCTCCGGCGTAACAAGAATTACTATTATAAGACCAGCCATTTTACCTCTGTTTCCGGTATGATTTACCGCATGAAACAAAATGCGGTGGGACTCAGCAATATCTGTATCTTAAGCACAATGGTGCTGGTGATGCTTGCCGGAACATTCTCGTTGTATATGGGGAGAGGTGTTTCTTTGCATAGTCGTTATCCCAAGGAAATTATGATAAATGGGTATGGGATGACAGAAGAGGGAAGGAATATGTTGAAGGAGTGCGCTGTACAAGGAGCTAAGGAAACAGGCGTTGCGATTGAGGAGATGTCTGATTGTACCAGCCTGTCCTTTACGGGATACAAGAATGGGGAGGATATTTATGTTGAAGCCTGGCAAGAGGGAGCCGCAGCCGCAACCCCAGAGGGCGAGCTTATCATGATGGAGTGGCTTACCTTGGAGGAGTACCAACAGTTTGCAGACCAGGTGCCGGAACTTGCAGAGGACGAGGTCCTTGTCTATACCGCGCATGGCGAACATGGAGACAGCCAGTATCGGCTGGGGGAGCAGACTTTCCGTATCAAAGAGTACCTGCCGGAAATGCATTTGGACGATATGCAGGTAGAGATTGTCTATGATATGTATTTTATCGTGGTCAGGGATGAAGCTGTTATGCAGAAAATCAATGAGTTCCAGAAGTCCGTTTATGGGGAGCGCGCAAGCGATATTGAAACAGTGGTCGCTATGGATATCGGAGGGGAAGAGGAGCAGGAGATTGCCTGCAAGCAGCGGATTGCCCAGCTGATAACGGAGAGAAATCCTGACTCACAGCAAGGGAGCGTCAGGGTAGAGAGCAGGAGTGAAAGAAGCAATGAGGATATGGTAATCTTTGGCGGATTCCTGTTCCTGGGAATTTTTCTGGGATTTGTATTCCTGATGGCTACGACGATGATAATCTATTACAAACAGGTTTCTGAGGGGTATGAGGATAAGGCAAGGTTTGAGATTATGCAGAAAGTAGGCATGAACAAGAAGGAGGTGCGCGCGTCCATCCGCAGCCAGATTATCAAGGTGTTCTTCCTGCCGCTTTTCATGGCATGTATCCACCTTGCGGCGGCATTCCCCATGATGAACCGTCTGCTGATGCTGTTCGGCATGGTAAATGTGAAACTGTTTGCCATCTGCACGGTTGTTACGGTAGCGATATTCGCGGTGATTTATGCAATCGTCTACAGCATTACGGCGAAAACATATTATAAAATTGTAGATTAAAATAAACTCCACGTTGCAGATGTGTATGCAGCGTGGAGTTTTATTTTATATCAATAATAATTATTTCTTTTTCTTTGCTTTGTATTTCTTTACCAGCGGTTCAATCCTCTCATAGGGGTCTAAAAGATCGCTGATGGAGATATCATGATTCAGGGTATCAATAATATAGGCAATGTATTTGCTCATATCACAATTGATATAATATGGCTTGGCGAGGAGCTCCGGCGTCTGGTAAGTGAGGTTCGTGGTCACTACTTTATAGATGATGCCGTCCTCCACCGCACGGTCAAATTTGTCCAGACCGTTGGTGAACAGCCCGAAAGTCGATATGACAAATATGCGGTTGGCCTTACGCTTCTTTAACTCAGTGGCAACGTCAATCATGCTGTCGCCGGAGGAAATCATATCATCAATTATGAAAACGTCTTTATTCTCCACGGAGGAACCAAGAAATTCATGTGCAACAATGGGGTTGCGTCCATCGACAATCTTGCTGTAGTCCCGTCGTTTGTAGAACATGCCCATATCCAGCCCGAGCACGTTGGCAAGGTATACGGCGCGGTTAGTGCCGCCCTCGTCCGGGCTGATAACCATCATGTGGTCGCTGTCTATCTGCAGGTCCTCTACCTCCCGGAGGATGGCTTTGATGAACTGGTAGGCAGGCTGTACGGTCTCAAATCCGTGCAAGGGAATGGCGTTCTGTACACGTGGGTCGTGCGCATCAAAGGTAATGATATTATCCACGCCCATGTTTATCAGTTCTTGAAGGGCAATCGCGCAGTCCAGAGATTCCCTGGCAGTACGCTTATGCTGGCGTCCTTCATAGAGGAATGGCATGATAACGGTAATGCGCCGTGCCTTTCCGCCGGTGGCAGCTATCACACGTTTCAAATCCTGAAAATGGTCATCGGGAGACATATGGTTCTCATGACCGCAAACCGTATATTTAAGACTGTAATTGCTGACATCCACCATCAGATACAGGTCAAATCCGCGTACAGATTCTGTGATAATACCCTTTGCCTCTCCAGTGCCGAAACGAGGGGTAGAGCAATCTACCAGATAGGTGTTTTTGTGATAGCCCTTGAAAGCAATGTCGTCCTGATGCTCATGCTCCCTTTCACTGCGGAAGCGCACCAGATACTTGTCCACCTTTTTCCCAAGTCTCTTACAGCTTTCCAGAGGGATTACGCCCAGTGAGCCGGCGGGAATAGTTTCATAATTTTGTTCGTTGCGCTGCATACGATGTCCTCCATTTAAAGTAAAAGTATGATTATGTTGGTAAAGTATATCCTATGTCAGTATAACAGAATTTGCCAGATGATATCGGCAATGATTCCTATGGCAAATATAACATTACTCAGGTCGCTTGGCAAGATTGTCCTTTTAATTTTTTTTGAATCCTGATATCGTTTCCGAACAGTTTGATGATGGTATAGCTGCTGGAAATCCGGGAAAATGTGCGCTCTGAATAAGTTTCTGCCAATTGTCCCAATCCTAAATTGGTAGAAATAATAGTGGATTTCTGCCGCAGAATACGCTCATTCAGACAGAGAAATAATTGGGAAACTGTGAACGCGTTGGTAAGTTCCGTGCCCAAATCATCAATAATCAGTAAATCACATTCCAGAATGCGTCGATAATCTTCATCAGAATCCCGCAATCTGTCAAAGGCATTTTTTTCAAATACATGAAACAGCGAAGGGGCAGTAAAATAAATCACGGAGTGCCCGCTGTCTAAAAGTTCTTTGGCCACGCAGTTGGACAGGTAGGTCTTGCCGATTCCAGTATCTCCATAAAAGAATAAGTTGTGGAATCCTGTATCGAAAGTCCTGACAAATTCGTGGCAGTCCCGCACCGCCTGCCTGACGGTGGCAAGGCTGGAAAGCCCGGTAGCAGGGTTAACCTGTTCATCAGAATAATAATCGTAGGAAAAATGTGCAAAATTCTCTACCTCCAGTATCCGGCGGATATTGGACTGCGTGTATACGAGGTCGATGGCGGCTTGTTCAAAACAGTGGCATTTCTTCCCACCGATGTATCCGGTATCTTTGCAGTCCCTACAGGCATAGGGCGGCTCGAAATAATCTTCCGGGTAACCATGCTGTGAAAGCAGCAGATGTTTTTCCCTGACAAGTTCATTCAAGCTGTCGTGCAGGATTGCCAATGCCGTTTCATCTCCGTCCATTAGCTTTTTTGCCTGTTTTACAGAGAGGGAGGAGATGGCATCGTCAATCTCCAATAAGTGCGGCAATGCCTGATAGACTTCCTTAATCCGTTCCACGACAATGCGGCGGTTCTTTAGCTGCCGTTCCTCATAAGCCCTCATGAGGACATTGTACTGTGTGTTGCTGAGAGCCATAAATTCCTCCTTAACGTGCTGTGTTCAATAGCTCAACCTCCAATTGGTCCATGTTGTAGGTGCGCTGCGGAAAGCTGTTAAAGCGGTTGTGGGAAGCCGGTTTTGCGGCATTATTCCTGACTGCGGCGGCATGTGCGCGCTCTGCCGTTCTGGCTGCCTGAAAAGATTCGTCTGCCTTGCGTATGTCCTCAGCGCTGCCAATATTCTGGCGTTTCCAGTTGGCAAGAATACGGTCTGCATATTCAAAACTCGGCTGATGGATGGCAAGGATGGTACGGCTGCACGCCTCGGCAATCATGTCCTCTGAGAACCCATATTCCTTGTTCCATTTATCTATGTAAGAAAATTCCGCAGGAACCAGGCTGCGCCCCTGGATACCAAGCGATTTCAAGACTGTATAATGAAGGCGGCTGTGCGCCTGCACATTCTGTTTTGCCTGTTCTACAGTCGTAATGTCCTTTTCTTTCCAGCTGACAGCAACTTTGTCCATGTAGTGCAGGCTTGCATGTCCTCCGGCAATGCAGTATTCCAGAAGATATACGATTAAGTCGGCAGAAAGCCCCAATCCATCATACCAGAAAAGCAGTGTCTGTATATCGGTGGAGGACAGAGGCTTCTTGAGGTAGCTTTCTGCAACAAACATCAGCTCTTGGATTTCCTCTTTCTCCCGGAAGGATTTGAGTTCGTCTGCACTGTAAGCTTTGCGCTCTGTCAAATGGGGACTGCTCTCTGGAACAGCATTCCCTGCTCTGGCAGGAGAGAAAGCATTCTTGGGCATAGAACCTGGCAGGGGCGCTTTTTTCAGGGGGACCGAATCGTCTTTGGACAAGGTCTCTTCGGATTCCAGAAAATAGATACCTGCGATTGAATTGTCGGGTGTGTATTCTAATTTGAGGAGATTCATTTTCTCCCAATATATGAGGGCACGCTGAATATCCTTCTCCGTATGGTTGAACTTGTCCGCAGCCTTAGAAATAGAAAAACTGCAGTCGGGCGAGTTCATACAGCGCAGCAGATATAAGTAAATTTTTACAAACTCGCCGTTTGCGCTTGTCATGTACTCATCAATAAACTGGTTGGAAATTGTTGTTGTCGAATTGCCGTTCTCTTTGTGCAGTCTGATTTCTTCCATGAGTGACCTCCGGGTAAAATGATATATTGTGTGGGATGCGTTTGCTTGCCCTTTTGTGGAATACAGTATAGCACATAAAATTCAAATTGAGAAGTGAAAATTTTCCTGAAATTCCAGCAAAATCAAGGCATTTGGCAATTGTTGAAATTGTGGATAATGTGGATAATTAAGTGGAAAAATCAGCTTACAGAAGGTCAAATCACAGAGTGTTCCAGAAAGAGAGCCAAGAGGCGGACAAATGTGGAAAGATATATTATGTAAACTAAAAAATCCACATTCCCAAAAGGGGGTTATCCCCAATTGGAATGTGGATAATGTGGATAACTATTTGCCTAAAAGATGTTCTCCTACTTGCACAATATCTCCGGCTCCCATAGTTATCAACAAGTCGCCGTTGATACTATTTTTTAAAAGAAAATTTTCAATTTCGTCAAAAGATGGAAAATAATAACATTCTTTGCCTAAATTTTGTAGTTCTTTTTGTAAGTCAAGGGAACTGATGCCGATGGTATTTTGTTCCCTGGCAGCGTAAATATCTGCAAGCACTACCAAATCCGCAAGGGACAGGGATTTGGCAAATTCCGAAAGAAATGCTTTCGTACGGGTGTAAGTGTGAGGCTGAAAAACACAGACGATGCGGCCATATCCGCAATTTTTTGCCGATGTCAAAGTTGCGGCAATCTCCGTAGGGTGATGGGCATAATCATCTACAATAGCTATTTGGCCTAATGAGCCTTTGTATTCAAAGCGTCTGGCTGTACCGCCAAACTGTGACAATGCAGACTGGATATGTGTAAAGGAGATGTTCATTTCCAGAGCAAGCGCACAGGCTGCCACGGCATTGCTTATGTTGTGCCTGCCAGGCACATTCATGGAAATTGTGCCGAGCGCATCGTTACCGTGCATCAATGTGAAGTTTCCGCAACCGCTTGTATTAAAAGTTATATTATCCGCATAATATGAATCGGAGGAACTAAGTCCGTAAGTGATAATCCTGCAATCCAGGCTTTCAGTAATCTGCTGGCAGTTTTCGATTTCACCATTGATAATCACTGTACCATGCGGGGGAACATTGCATGCGAATCTGTGGAAAGAACAGCGGATATCATCAAGATCCTTGAAGAAATCCATATGGTCTTCTTCTATATTTAATATAAGGGCATATCTGGGGTGAAAATTCAGAAAACTGTTTGTATATTCGCAGGCCTCGGTGAGAAAGACATCTGACTGGCCTACGCGGATATTTCCGTCGATGGATTTGAGGATTCCGCCCACCGACACAGTGGGGTCGCAGCAGGCCTGCAGAAGAATATGGGTAATCATGGAGGTTGTGGTTGTCTTTCCATGTGTGCCGGACACAGCGATTGATTCTGTGTAGTTATCCATAATCTGTCCCAGAAGTTCCGCCCGAGTAAGGGTAGGGATTTGTTTCTCCAAAGCGGCTTTCAGTTCCGGGTTGTCTGGATGGATGGCAGCAGTGTAGACAACGGCATCGATTCCTTCTTTAATATTAGAGGCGCGCTGACCGTAGTAAATCTCAGCGCCCAAAGCTGTCAGTTTATCAGTTAAATCTGATTCTTTGGAGTCTGAGCCTGAGATGCGGAAATTTTCTTTTAATAGGATTTCGGCAAGGCCGCTCATGCTGATGCCGCCGATGCCGATAAAGTGGAGATGAATAGGATTTTTAAAATCAATTTTGTACATATATTTTACCTGCCCTGTATTCTTATGATTATTACTACTATTCTATACCAATGGAGGGCATTTTGCAAATTGAAAATAATTTGGGTTATTGGTTCGCAAGCGCTATCTGGCGTATATAATGCAAGATGTCTTTGCTGCCACAGGCGGCAAGACCTTTTGGCACAATGAAACCACAAACCCGAGAAATTCACACAAAGTAAATCCAATGTGCGTTAAGATATACGTAATGTAAATTTATGGAAAAAATCTTGTGCAATTTAACAAAATTATGAAATTTTCGGCAAAAAAATTGTGAAATATGTGTACTAAATGAATCTTTTGTGGTATAATATGAACACTCAGTAATATGAAATCTATTGACGAGAGGTGAGAGACATGATTCGTAAAGAAATGATAGCCATGCTTTTAGCAGGTGGTCAAGGAAGCAGACTTGGAGTTTTGACTTCTGATGTTGCGAAACCGGCAGTTGCATTTGGTGGTAAGTACCGGATTATTGATTTTCCATTAAGTAATTGTGTGAATTCAGGGATAGATACGGTAGGAGTGCTGACACAGTATCAGCCATTACGGTTAAACACCCATATCGGTATCGGTATTCCATGGGATTTGGATCGCAATCATGGTGGGGTGACAGTATTGCCGCCATATGAGAAGAGCGATAACAGTGAATGGTACACTGGCACGGCGAATGCGATTTACCAGAATCTGAACTATATTGATAGTTATCAGCCGGAATATGTGTTGATTCTTTCTGGTGACCATATTTACAAGATGAATTATGAAGTAATGCTGGATTTCCATAAGGAGAATAATGCTGATGTGACCATTGCAGCCATGCCGGTACCGTGGGAGGAGGCAAGCCGTTTCGGTCTGGTTATCACAGATGAAAACAAACAGATTACTGAATTTGAGGAGAAACCGGCGAACCCCAGAAGTAATCTGGCATCTATGGGTATTTACATTTTCAACTGGAGTGTCCTTAGAGAGGCTCTGGTTACCATGTCGGAGCAGAGTAACTGCGACTTTGGTAAACATATCATACCTTATTGCAGGGAGAATGGCAGAAGGCTGTTTGCTTATGAGTACAATGGATATTGGAAAGATGTAGGAACGCTTGGTTCTTACTGGGAAGCGAATATGGAACTGATAGACCTGATACCGGAATTCAATCTGTATGAGGAATATTGGAAGATTTATACGAACAGTGATACGATTGAGCCGCAGTATATTTCGGCAGATGCCGTGACAGAGCGTTGTATCATCGGTGAGGGGTCTGAAATATATGGACAGGTATACGGTTCTGTGATTGGAGCTGGCGTTGTGATTGGCAAGAACACTGTGGTGCGGGATTCCATCATCATGCAGGATACGGTGATTGGAGATAATGTGACCATAGACAAAGCTATTGTAGCAGAGAATGTTTCCATTGGCAATAATGTGGAACTTGGCATAGGTGAGCCGGCGGAGAATAAGCTGAATAAGAGCGTTTATTCCTTTGGACTTGTTACCATCGGTGAGAACTCGGTAATACCGTCAGGCGTTAAAGTAGGAAAGAATACTGCGATAGCTGGTAAGACAGAGAAAGAAGACTATCCAGACGGCCTTTTGGCAGGAGGCGAATCAATCATTAAGGCAGGTGACAGAGTATGAAGGCGTTAGGAATTATATTAGCAGGCGGAAATAACAGCAGAATGCAGGAACTTTCCAATAAGAGAGCTATTGCGGCTATGCCGGTGGGCGGAAGCTATCGTTGTATAGATTTTGCGCTCAGCAACATGAGCAATTCACATATTCAGAGGGTGGCAGTTTTAACCCAGTATAATGCAAGAAGCCTCAATGAACATTTAAGTTCTTCCAAGTGGTGGGATTTCGGAAGGAAGCAGGGAGGTCTGTACGTATTTAATCCTACAGTTACCTCCGACAATGCGTGGTGGTACCGCGGGACAGCGGATGCAATGTTAAGGAACATTGATTTCCTCAAACGCAGCCATGAGCCTTATGTAATAATTGCAGCTGGTGATTGTGTTTATAAGATGGATTATAATAAGGTGCTGGAGTTCCATATTGAGAAGAAAGCAGACATTACCATAGTATGTAAAGATATGCCGGTAGAGGAAGATGTCAGCCGCTTTGGCGTGGTAAGGATGAATGAGGATTCAAGGATTGTGGAGTTTGAGGAGAAGCCGATGATTGCGCAGTCCAATACAATTTCAGCAGGTATTTATGTAATCCGCAGAAGACAGCTGATTGAGATGCTGGAGCGTTGTGCAGAAGAGAACCGCTATGATTTTGTCAATGACATTTTAATCCGCTATAAGAATATGAAGCGTATCTATGGCTATAAGATGGAAGAGTACTGGAACAATATTTCCACGGTAGAGTCTTATTATCAGACAAATATGGATTTTCTGAAGCCGGAGGTAAGGAAATATTTCCGCGAAGAACCGAAGATTTACTCCAAGGTAGATGACCTTCCGCCTGCAAAATATAATGTTGGTTCTGATGTGCGTAACAGCTTGGTTTCCAGCGGCTGTATCATTAACAGCAAGGTAGAGAATTCCGTCCTGTTTAAGAAAGTTTTTGTGGGCAAGAATTGTGTGATTAAGAATTCCATTATCTTAAATGATGTATATATCGGTGACAATACGCATATTGAGAATTGTATTGTTGAGAGCCGTGATACGCTGCGTGCCAATACTTTCTTCAGCGGCGGCGATGGAATCAAGGTTGTATATGAGCATAATGAACGGTATGTAATATAAGAGTAGGAAATGTGCTGAGAAAATAGGAAATGCAAAGGGGGCGATGATTTATGAAGATAACAGATGTGCGAATCCGTAAAGTAGAGAAAGAAGGAAAAATGCGGGCTGTGGTCTCCATTACCATTGATGACGAGTTTGTGGTACATGATATCAAAGTGATAGAAGGCGAGAAAGGTCTTTTTATTGCCATGCCCAGCAGAAGAGCAGCGGACGGCGAATACCGTGACATTGCTCATCCCATCAATTCTCAGACACGAGACAGCATACAGCGCATTATATTGGAGAAATATCAGTCGGAATCTGAAATAGAGACGTAAGCCTTATCCAGAACAGGTGAGGAGGAGTGTTCTGGGGGGTGAGATGATAAGAAGCTGTGCACAGTAATACATCGTGCACAGCTTCTTTTATATAGGAAAATCATAGGTGAACGTTTTTTACATGCCTGTCCCTGTGGTTTCTCTCAAAATAGTGACTGTTGTGTTCGGGGGCAGCATAACAATAATCTGGCTTCCGGCTCTGGCAGAACTGCGCAGAAGCAATCCGCCAGTAGCGATGACAACTACATATACGCTTATTTAATTAATAAGGAAAATTCTGCAAAAAGTCAATGGAAATTGGAAAATTCATACTTTTTTAAGAAAATTAAGAAAAAGTAATGATAAAATGTTAACACATTTATTCCTAAAATTTGTCATGGTGTGATATACTATAACGGAGTTAGTTTAGAAAGGAAAACGTGGGATTATGTTAGAAATTTTAAAGGCGGTAGTTTATGGGATTGTAGAGGGGATTACAGAGTGGCTGCCGGTCAGCAGTACCGGACATATGATTTTGCTGGAGGAGATTATGCCGATGGAGGTGTCCCAGGAATTTTGGAATATGTTTCTGGTGGTGGTGCAGTTGGGCGCTATCCTGGCAGTGATACTGATGTTTTGGAAGAAAATTTTTCCTTTTCATTTTAATGAGCGGCAGCTTATTGACTGGGATATCATGGAATTGTGGGGCAAAATCCTGGTTGCCTGTGTGCCTGCGGGGGTAGTAGGCGTTTTGTTTGGAGATTGGTTGGATGAAAACCTTTATAATTATTGGGTTGTGGCGGTAATGCTGATTGCTGTGGGTATTATTTTTATTATAGTAGAGAATAAGAATAAACATAATAAGCCGGTTATCTGCAATACGAGAGACCTTACATGGCAGGTTGCCTTTATCATTGGGCTGTTTCAGCTTGTGGCGGCAGTTTTTCCAGGAACCTCACGTTCCGGGGCTACGATAATCGGCGCTTTGATGATTGGCGTTTCCCGTACTGTGGCCGCCGAATTTACTTTTTATCTGGCGATTCCGGTAATGTTTGGCGCGAGCCTCTTAAAACTTCTGAAATTTGGCCTTTCGTTTACTGGTCAGGAACTTGCCATTCTGCTGGTAGGAATGGGAGTGTCTTTCCTGGTATCGGTGGTTGTCATCCGTTTTCTGATGGGATATATCAGGAGGCATGATTTTAAGGTGTTTGGCTGGTATCGGATTATATTAGGGGCGTTGGTTCTTATATATTTTCTGACTTAATTTCCTGTCAATACATATTAGAAAAGGAGAAATAAACCATGTTTGTTATCGCGGGGCTGGGAAATCCCATGTCCAAATATAAAGGTACGCGCCATAATGTCGGTTTTGATGTAATTGACATGTTGGCGGACAGATATCATATTCGTGTCAAAGATAAGAAGTTTCAGGCATTGTGCGGCTCTGGCGTAATTGAGGGACAGAAAGCGCTTTTGGTGAAGCCGCAGACATTCATGAATCTCAGCGGGGAGAGTATAGGAGCGGTTATCAATTTTTATAAACTGGAGGCGAAGTCAGAACTGATTGTCGTCTATGATGACGTCAGTTTAGAACCCGGAAGACTGCGTATCCGCAAGAAGGGCAGTGCCGGAGGGCATAATGGGGTTAAGAATATCATCAGCCATCTGAAAACCGAAGAGTTCCAGAGAGTTAAGATTGGCGTGGGTCAAAAGCCGGAGGGCTGGGACCTTGCGGATTATGTGCTTCGCTGCCCTCCGAGAAAAGAAAGGATTCTGCTCGAGGAGGCCTTTGACAATGCATGTGAGGCAATCAGCCTGATGGTGCAGGGTAAGACGGAGCAGGCGATGAATCGGTTTAATTGATATAAGTTCAATGATTTACATGGATATTGGAAGCACCAGGATGGGAGGGAAAATGAAGAGTTTTACGGAGCCTTTGACAAAGCTCGAAGAATTTAATAAATTAAAAGACAAATTAACAAAAGATAAAGGGATATTGCAGGTTTCCGGGTGTATTGACACCCAGAAGCCTCATTTCATCTATGGTCTTCTGGAAGAAAAAGACAGTGCGCTGATTGTCACATTTCAGGAGCAGAAAGCGCGGGAGTTTTATGATATGTACCGTTTTTTTGACCGGGATGTCGTCTACTATCCAGCAAAGGATGTGTTATTCTACCAGTCGGATATCCGGGGAAACCTGCTGACAGCCGAGCGGCTAATGGCAATTAAGTCTTTGATTGAGCGGGAATCTGTCGCGGTGGTCACTACGTTTGACGCCTTGATGGACCGTGTACTGCCGCTTTCAGAGATAGCCAGATTTGTTCTTGAGTTTGACCTTGCCGATACACTGGACATAGAACTGGTGAAGGAAAAGTTGGTGCACATGGGCTATGAGCGCAATTACCAGGTGGAGAGTGCCGGGCAATTTGCTGTTCGCGGCGGAATTCTGGATATTTTTCCACTGACTGAAGAGAATCCTTACCGTATTGAACTGTGGGGTGATGAGATTGACTCTATCCGCAGTTTTGATGTGGGAAGCCAGCGCTCAATTGAGAATTTGCAGCAAGTGCGCATCTATCCAGCGAGTGAGGTTGTGCTGTCTGAGGAGCAAATAAGCCAGGGGCTTGCTGAGATGGAGCGGGAGAAAGAACGGATTTATGAGACTTTCCGGGGGGAAATGAAGACAGAGGAGGCGTATCGGCTGAAAACTACGGTAGAAGCCCTGGCGGAGGAAGTAGCGGAGCTTGGGCAGAGCAGCGGTCTCGACAGCTGCCTGACTTATTTTGCCGGAGAGACAGTCTCTTTTCTTGATTATTTTGATAGGGAAAAGACGGTGGTCTTCCTGGATGAGCCTGCAAGGATAGCGGAAAAGGGTCGTGTGCTGAGGCAGGAGTTTGCGGAAAGTATGCAGCATCGTCTGGAAAAGGGATACATTTTGCCTGGTCAGATAGAGGCCCTGTATACTGGAGAAGAAATTCTGGCGAAAATACAGCGGCAAAAATGTGTGGCGTTGACAACATTGGATTTGACAATGAATGATATAGAAATAAAAACCAGATATAATATAACAACCAGAACTGTCAATCCCTATAACCGCAGTTTTGAGCTGCTGGTGAAAGATTTGAATTTGTACCGGAAGAAGAAGTATCAGGTAATCCTTTTGTCTGGATCTGCTACGCGGGCGAAAAATCTGGCGGAGGATTTGCAGGCGGAAGGGCTGAACTGCTTTTTCAGCGGAGATTATGACCATCGCATACAGCCTGGGGAGGTAATGGTCGCCTACGGCAAGCTGAAGAAAGGCTTTGAGTATCCAGACCTCAAATTTGTGGTGATTTCGGAGAGCGATATTTTTGGTGGGGAAAAGAAGCGCAAGAAAAAGCGCAAAATATATGAGGGTGAGAAAATCCAGAGCTTTACGGATTTGAGCGTAGGTGATTATGTCGTGCACGAACAGTATGGTGTGGGCATTTACAGGGGCATTGAGAAGATTGAGATTCAAAAGACTGCAAAAGATTATGTGAAGATTGAATATGATAAGGGCAGTGCCTTGTATGTTCTTGCTACCCAGCTAGAGGCAATTCAGAAGTATGCCGGGGCGGAAGCGAAAAAACCCAGAATCAACCGGCTGGATGGACAGGAGTGGAAAAAGACCAAGAACCGTGTCCGCGGCGCAGTCAATGAGATTGCCAAGGAATTGGTGGAACTCTATGCCGCAAGACAGCAGACAGAAGGGTTTGTCTATGGACCGGATACCGTATGGCAGAAAGAGTTTGAAGAGCTGTTTCCTTTCGAGGAGACCGAAGATCAGGAGTTGGCAATCGAGGCTACGAAGCAGGATATGGAGAGCACAAAGATTATGGACCGGCTTATCTGCGGGGATGTGGGCTATGGCAAGACGGAAATTGCCATTCGCGCTGCCTTCAAAGCAGTACAGGAGGGCAAACAGGTAGCGTATCTTGTACCGACTACAATTTTAGCGCAGCAGCACTATAATACCTTTGCCCAGCGGATGAAGGATTTTCCGGTGAGCGTGCATTTGATGTGCCGTTTCTGTACAAATGCCCAGATGAAACAAACCGTGGCGGACTTAAAACGGGGCATGGCGGATATCGTGATTGGCACACATCGTATTTTGTCGAAAGATGTGGAATTTAAGGATTTAGGTTTACTGATTATAGATGAGGAACAACGGTTTGGCGTGGCGCATAAAGAGAAGATTAAGCAGATGAAGAAAGATGTGGACGTACTGACGCTGACTGCGACCCCGATACCAAGGACATTGCATATGAGCCTCATTGGTATCCGTGATATGAGTGTCTTAGAGGAGCCGCCGATGGACCGTCTGCCTATTCAGACTTATGTGATGGAGTATAATGAGGAAATTGTGCGCGAGGCGGTGAACCGCGAACTTGCCCGGGGCGGACAGGTTTTCTATGTGTTTAACCGTGTCAACCAGATTGTGGAGGTTACCTCTAAGATTGCGGAACTTGTGCCGGAGGCAAATGTGGCGTTTGCCCATGGGCAGATGAAGGAGCGAGAACTGGAAAATATCATGTACCAGTTTATCAATGGGGAGATTGACGTGCTGGTGAGCACCACTATCATTGAGACCGGGCTTGATATTTCCAACGTTAACACGATGATTATCCATGACGCTGATAATATGGGGCTGTCCCAGCTCTATCAGCTCCGCGGCAGGGTTGGACGTTCCAACCGGACATCATATGCTTTTTTGATGTACCGCAGGAATAAAATGTTGAAAGAAGTGGCGGAAAAACGCCTGTCGGCGATTCGAGAATTTACAGAACTGGGCAGCGGTTTTAAGATAGCCATGCGGGATTTGGAAATCCGCGGGGCGGGGAACCTTTTGGGGGCAAGGCAGCATGGGCATATGGAAGCGGTGGGTTATGACCTCTACTGCAAGATGCTCAATGAGGCGGTGAAGGATTTGAAAGGGGAGAAGAGGCAGGAGCAGTTTGAGACAACGCTGGAGCTGAATGTGGATGCGTTTATCCCGCCCACCTATATCCCCAATGAATTCCAGAAACTGGATATCTATAAGCGGATTGCAGTAATTGCGGACCGGGAAGAGAGCGAGGAGATGATGGAGGAGCTGATTGACCGTTTTGGCGAACCGCCGAAATCCGTGGAGAATCTTCTGGCAATCGCTCAGTTGAGGGCGAAAGCCCATAATTGCTATTATACTGAAATTAAAGAATTGGAAGATAAAATTAAATTTGTATTTTATTACCAGGCGGAGATTAACCCAGCTAATATCATGCAGATGGCAGAGAAATATGAGGGTGCGCTCAAATTTGTGCGGGATATGAAAGCGCCGTATTTTGAGTATGTCAAAGATAATAATTCCAGACAGAAATCTTTGGGGATTTTAGAGCAGGTGGAGATGATATTGGAGGATACAAGGGAACTGCTGGTTGATGAAAAAAGGTAACCATTCAGCCTTAAAATAATTTTTCACAGTTTCCACAGCGGCTATCTTCGCTAACATAATAAAAATATTTTTGGGATACTTTATAAGTTCAATGAATTTTCTCTCCTTTGCCAACGGCAGACTAAACCGGAATTTCTAGTATCCCTAGCTCCAGGGAGGGGCTGATGACATTAATTTCCCCAATTCAAAACTCGCGTTTTCCCGCGGACTTGTAAGATATCGCCAACGAATATGGTTTTTCTGGGGTAGGAAAACTAGAAAGGCTGTCCGTGAGGAAAAACCATATCCGTTATGGCGATGAAATATAATTAGTAGGGAAAACGCTCAGACAATTGATATTGGGGAAATACATCCCGCCCCTCTCCTGGAGGCAAGGGATACACGAAATCCCTCAAATGTCTGCCTTTTGGCATAGGAGAGGAAATCTGCTGAATCCAGAAATGTTCCCATAAATATTTTTATGCTATTTGTGTAAATAGCCGCTATGGAAAATGTAATTGAAAATTTTAAGGCTGAATAGTTGCGAAAAAAGTGTGAATTCCATGAAAAACAGTTGCTAGCGCAAAAAAAAAGAACTATAATACTATTAAATGCGCCGGGAAACCCGGCAGAAATGTACAGGAGGATAATATGAAAGCAAGAAGATTATTGCCGTTGCTTATGGCAGCGGTATTGGGAGTGTCCGTATTGACGGGATGCGGTAATAGTATTGATGCAAAGAGTGTTGGCGCAACGCTGGATGGAACAGAAATCACCATGGGATTTATGAACTTCATGGCGAAATATCAGCAGGCGATATATGATGGGCAGTTTTCTTCCATGTTCGGCGATCAGGATATTTGGAGCCAGGATTTGTTTGGTGAGGGTACGGACACGGAGACTTCTGTAAAGAAGAGCGTGTCTGAGAACATTGAGAATTTCTATGTGCTGGAAAAGCATATGGCGGATTACAAGGTGGAAATTACGGACGAGGAACTGGCAAAGATGGATGAGGCTGCAGAGACTTTTATGAATGATAACTCTAAAAAAGCAATTAAGCAGCTGGGGGCAACAAAGGAATATGTAAAAGAAATGCTGCGTCTGTCCACGATTCAATCCAAGATGCGCAGCGCCATGGACGCTGAAGTTGATACAAATGTGACGGATGAGGAAGCAGCTCAGAAGAAAATCAGCTATGTTCAGGTAGGATGTAAGTCCAAGACCGATGAGAATGGCGAGACGGTAGATTACACTGATGAAGAGAAAGCAAACATTAAGAAAGAAGTAGAAGCATTTCAGGCAGCAGCGGCAGATGATTTCAAGACTGCCGCAGAGAATGCGGGATATACCGCATCGGAAGCCACTTTCGGCGACAAAGATGAGAGTTATACCTTAGATGATGCCGTGATTGAGGCGGCAAAGAAGCTCAAAGAGGGAGAAATCAGCGAGGTAATCTCAACGGACGATAATTACTATGTTGTGCGCATGGAAAGTCTTTTTGATGAGGAAGCTACCGAGAATAAGAAGAAATCCATTGTTACTGACCGTAAGAACGACCATTACACAGAGGTTTTAGACGGTTATAAGGAAAATGTCAAATATGAATTGAATGAGGATGAGTGGGCAAAAGTTAAATTTGACGAACTGTTCTCCATCAAGGCTGCGCAGACGGAAGAGGATGCTGCTGGAGCGGATACTGGAGAAGCAGCCGATGGAGAGGAAGAAAGTTCCGGTGCAGAGGATGCTGCTGATGGAGCAGATGCGGAAGAAGATTCTGAAACTGGGGAAGCAGCCGATGGAGCAGATGCAGAAGAAGCTGCGAAAGGTGAAGAATAAATAAGGAAGGAAATGCTGTATAAGCATAGATAATAGAAGGAGAGGGTATGGAAGACGGAGAAATATCGTTTCCATGCCCTTTTTATATCATCGGAAACCGCCTGCGTCCCTTAGGTAATGAGGGAGCGGATATGAATTTGTCCACTATACACTGTTAGATTTCTATATATAATTATGAGAAAGGAAAAGGCATGAAAAAATTACGCCAGGCAGGAATCCTTGCAGCGGCAGTTCTCGTTCTGGCAGGGGTCGCCTGCATACAATATTATAATCGGAAACCGCAGCGGTATGAAGGGCAGTTTTTTGGCTGCTTTGACACTGTGACTACGATTACCGGATATGCCGACAGCCAGGAAGATTTCTCTGATAAACTTGCGCTGCTGCAGGATGAACTTACCTACTACCATCAGCTTTTTGATATCTATCATACATATGATGGCATTAATAATATTAAGACAATAAATGATGCTGCCGGAGTGCAGGCAGTCAAGGTCGATGGAGAAATCCTTCAATTGCTGGAAATGGGGCGGCAGATGTATGACAGGACGGATGGAGCAGTGCACATTGCCTATGGCAGCGTACTTTCTCTGTGGCATGATTACCGTGAAGAAGGGCTGCGCAATCCGAAACATGCCCGGATTCCCACCAAAGAAGAACTTGACGGATGTGCAGAGCATACGGATATGGATGATTTGGTTATAGATGAAGAATTGTCAACCGTTTTTCTTAAGGATGGGGAAATGTCTTTGGATGTGGGCAGCATCGGCAAAGGCTATGCAGTGCAGAAGCTAGCGGATTATGCCAGGGAAATTGGTATGGAACACGCCTTGATTTCCGTGGGCGGGAATGTCTGTGCCGTAGGAGGGAAGGCAGATGCAGCTTCCTGGGTGGTAGGCGTGGAAAATCCGCGTCCTGACAGCGGCAAACCCTATATCGCAACGGTGGAACTTGACAGCGGATGTATTGTCACCAGTGGAGATTACCAGCGGTATTATGAGGTGGAAGGGCAGCGTTACTGCCATATTATTGATACCGATACGAATATGCCGCCGCAATATGTTTCTGCTGTGTCAGTGCGCGCAAAAGATTCCGGCGTCGCGGATGCTGTTTCCACCGCTCTATTTAATATGGATTTTGAAGCAGGGCTGTCTTTGGTGGAGGAGATGGAAGACGTGGAAGCCATGTGGGTAGAAAAGGATGGTCAGATCCGCTGTTCTGGAGGATTTAAGATATATGAAGAAAAATGACATTATTTTGCTGGCATCATTGATTGTGGCTGCACTTGCTGCGTTTGGAGGAATAACGCTGTATTCCCATATCAGTACCAGAGAGCCGCAGGCAGTGGTCTTTCTGGATGGAGAAGAACAGGGGCGGTATCCTTTGGCGGAAGATGCCACGGTGGAAATCCGCCAGAAAAATGGCAGTTATAATATCCTGCAGATTGATGGGGGGAAAGCAGAGATATCGGAAGCTTCCTGCCCGGATAAAGTGTGCGTCAATCACCGTCCGGTTGATGGGCAGGGGGAAAGCCTCATTTGCCTGCCCAATAAGATGGTAGTGGAGATTGTAAATGGTGAGGACCGGGGCATCGATGCAGGTACAAGGTAAAAATCAGCAGAAATTTGGTGTCAGGGAAAGATGACTGCGGCAATATGGCACAGGGAGGATATGTATGGCGAAGAAAACTGCTTATATGGGGATGCTCACAGCATTGGCATTTGTATTTTCTTATATAGAGTTCCTGCTGCCCATCAACTTGGGCGTGCCTGGAGTTAAGCTTGGGTTGGCCAATTTGGTAGTGATTGTGGCATTGTATACGATGAACGTGCGCTGGGCATGTATTTTATCCGCGGTGCGTATTCTGCTTGTAGGTCTGACGTTTGGGAATCCGGCAAGTATGATTTACAGCCTGGCAGGGGGAATGTTAAGTCTTGCCATAATGATTGCTGCCCGGAAAAGAAAACTGTTCTCTGTCACAGGCGTCAGCATTTTGGGCGGCGTTTTCCACAATGTCGGACAGATAGTGGTGGCGGTTTTTGTGGTGGAGACTACTGGCTTGCTGTATTATCTGCCGGTGTTGGTTTTGTCTGGGACGATTGCAGGCGTGTTGATTGGGATACTTTCTTCTATATTAATTCGACATTTAAAAAGAGTAATACATGAAGAAGGATTAAATTGTGAATAAGAAAGAAGAATGCACAAAAAATATATTAAAAGGAAAGTGAAGGAATCCATCATGAAAAAATTACTCATTTTCTTAAATAGTTATAAAAAAGAATGCATATTGGCGCCATTGTTTAAGATGCTGGAGGCATCGTTTGAATTAATTATTCCGTTGGTGGTTTCGGCAATTATAGATGTAGGCATTGCCAATGGGGATGGCGGTTATATTGCGCGTATGTGCCTGATTATGGTGGCGCTGGGGCTGCTTGGTCTGGTGAGTTCCGTGACGGCACAATATTTTGCAGCGAAAGCGGCGGCAGGATTTGGCACGAAGGTCCGACATGCATTGTTTGCGCGTATTCAAGGTTTTTCTTTTTCAGAGATTGATAAAGCGGGTACTGCAACCCTGATTACCCGCATGACAAGCGATATTAACCAGGTGCAGTCTGGTGTCAATATGGTACTGCGCCTGTTTCTGCGCTCGCCGTTTATTGTGCTGGGTGCGATGGTAATGGCGTTTACCATAGATGTCAAAGCGGCTTTGATTTTTGCAGTGACGATTCCTCTGCTGTCGCTGGTGGTGTTCGGTGTGATGGCAGTCAGTATTCCGCTGTACCGCAAGGTACAGGAGCGGTTGGATAAAGTGCTGGGAATTACGCGGGAAAATTTGACCGGCGCCAGGGTAATCCGGGCGTTTCACAAGGAGGAGGAGGAGAAGAGCCGTTTTGAGGAAGGGCTGGAGCAATTGACGTTTATGCAGACGCATGTGGGAAAAATCAGTGCCTTTTTAAATCCGGTCACCTATGTGATTATTAATGCGGCGACTCTTGTGCTGCTTTATACCGGGGCGGTGCAGGTGGATATTGGCAATCTCACCCAGGGTGAAGTGGTGGCGCTGGTCAATTATATGTCGCAGATTCTAGTAGAACTGATAAAACTTGCCAACCTGATTATTACGATTACCAAGGCGGTTGCCTGCGGAAACCGTGTATCTTCTATCTTACAGATTGAGAGCACGATGCCTGCAGATTCTTCTGCCGTTTTTTGCAAAGAGGAAGAGACGCAGGACGCAGGCAATGGCGATTCCCATCTGTCCAGAGAGCTGGGGCGTGATAAGCCGGAGAAGGATATCATGGTGCAGTTTTCCGGAGTAGGGCTGACGTACCAGGAAGCTGGTGCGGAGAGCTTGTCAGATATTGATTTTTGCGTACAAAGGGGAGAAACCGTAGGCGTGATTGGCGGCACAGGTTCCGGCAAGACGTCTCTGGTACACCTTATCCCGCGCTTTTATGATGTGACGAGAGGCGAGGTATTGATTGAGGGAAAAAATGTCAAAGATTACTCTCTGGAAGAATTGCGGCAAAAGGTTGGCATCGTCATGCAAAAGGCCGTGCTTTTTCAGGGAACTATCCGTGAGAATCTCTGCTGGGGCAAGGCGGATGCCACAGATGAGGAAATTTATCAGGCATTGGAGACAGCCCAGGCCAAGGAAGTTGTGGAAGGCAAAGATGGCAGGCTTGATGCGCCTGTGGAGCAGGGCGGAAAGAATTTTTCCGGCGGACAGCGGCAGCGTCTGACTATTGCCCGCGCATTGGTGCGTAAGCCGCAGATTTTGATTTTGGACGACAGCGCTTCTGCACTGGATTATGCCACCGATGCCCGGCTGCGGGGGGCAATCCGCCAGCTGAAAGAGAAGCCTACCGTGTTTATCGTATCCCAGCGTACGTCCTCTATTCAACATGCAGATAAGATCATTGTTCTCGATGATGGGGAAATAGTAGGGATGGGTACACATGAGCAGTTATTGAAAAGCTGTGATGTCTACCGGGAAATCTACGATTCCCAGTATAAAAAGAGCGATGGTTAGAATTCACAACCTATGCCATAGGTGAAGTTGTTGTGAAGGAGCGTAAGTTAGAACGCGGAGGTTAGCTATGAAGAAGAAAAAAGGTCAAATGAAAACATTTAAAAAAGTTTTAATATATATAAAATCTTATCGGGTGTATTTGATAATGTCTTTGCTGTTTGCCGTGGTGGCAGTGGCGTCTACGCTTTACTTCCCGGTGCTGACTGGCGAGGTCATCGATTATATTATAGGACCGGGTCAGGTAGAGTTCCCGGTGATTATGGAGTTGCTGGTGAAAATGGGGATTATTCTTGTGCTGACAGCGATTGCGCAATGGCTGATGAATGTCTGTAATAATAAGATTACTTATGAGGTAGTGCAGGATGTGCGCCGGGAGGCATTTGCCAAAATGGAAATCCTGCCCTTGAAATTCATTGATGCCCATTCCCATGGGGAATTGGTGAGTCGCGTGATTGCCGATGTCGACCAGTTTGCCGATGGGCTTTTGATGGGATTTTCCCAGCTGTTTACCGGGGTGATTACGATTCTGGGAACGCTGCTGTTTATGCTGAGCATCAATGTGAAGATTACATTGGTTGTTGTGTTGGTAACGCCGATGTCTCTGTTTGTGGCTAGTTTTATTGCCAGACGGACATTTTCTATGTTCATGCTCCAGTCTACGACTCGCGGGGAGCAGACGTCTTTGATTAATGAGATGATTGAGAACCAGAAAGTAGTGCAGGCATTTTCCAAAGAGAAGGATGTACTGGAAAGATTCGATGAGATAAATGAGAGGTTGGAGAAAGCATCACTGCGTGCTACGTTCTTCTCTTCCTTGACAAACCCTAGTACGCGTTTTGTCAACAGTCTGGTATATACCGGAGTTGCATTGGTGGGAGCGTTCCTTGCGATGTCTGGGCGTGGTGTGCTGACAGTCGGGCAGCTTTCCTGTTTCCTCAGCTATGCCAACCAGTACACGAAGCCTTTCAATGAGATTTCCGGCGTGGTCACGGAACTGCAGAATGCGCTTGCCTGTGCAGGACGTATCTTTGCACTGATTGATGAAGAGCCGCAGACGTCGGAGCCTGATAATGCCCGGATTTTGGCAGATGTGAAAGGAAACGTGGATTTGCAGCACGTGTATTTCTCTTATTCCCCGGATAAGAAACTGATTGAAGATTTTAACCTCAATGTAAAGCCGGGACAGCGGGTGGCAATTGTGGGTCCGACCGGCTGCGGCAAGACGACAATTATTAACCTTCTGATGCGTTTTTACGATGTGGACGGCGGAAGCATTCAGGTGGAAAAGGAGGATATTCGTGAGGTAACAAGAAAGAGCCTGCGGGAAAGTTATGGTATGGTGCTGCAGGAGACCTGGCTGAAAGCGGGGACTATCCGTGAGAACCTTGTAATGGGCAAACCCGAAGCCACAGAGGAGGAAATCTTTGCGGCAGCAAAAGCGGCACATGCTCATAGTTTCATCAAGCGCCTGCCTAATGGCTATGATACCGTGATTGGTGAGGAAGGCGGAAGCCTCTCTGTGGGACAAAAACAGCTGTTGTGCATAGCCCGGGTCATGCTCTGCCTGCCACCTATGCTCATCCTTGATGAGGCGACCTCTTCCATTGATACCAGAACGGAGATGAAAATACAGAATGCATTTGCCAGGATGATGGAGGGGCGCACGAGTTTCATTGTGGCTCACCGATTGTCCACCATCCAGGAAGCCGATATCATCCTGGTGATGAAAGATGGGCATATCCTGGAACAGGGGAATCATGAAGAACTGCTGAAACAGGGGGGGTTCTACTCAGAACTCTATAACAGCCAGTTTGCCGTATAATCAAAAAGATTCATCTGCACCGGTTCCGGCGTGTCCGTGAGTTTGGAGGTACGTACGCCGAGCAGACGGATGGGAGCTCCGTTCCAGAGTTCGTCAAAGAGGAGACAGGCTTGGCGGTAGAGAATATCCGCCTCGGCAGTAGATGCGGCAAGTTTGCGCTGATGGGAAACTTCGGTAAAGGAAGCATAGCGGATTTCCGTGCTGACCATGCCGGCATACTGCCCATATTTCTGTAAGCGGGCAGCAACCTGGTTGCACAGTGCGCGCAGTGCACACTTGGCCTCCTCTGAAGTTTCGGCGTTTTGCTTAAGTGTCATGCGGTTGCCGACCCCTTTGAGTTCGCTGTCCTCTGTCTGAACCGGGGAGTTATCAATGCCGTTGGCAAATTCCCAGATTAGGCGTCCGTGCTTTTTCATATGGCTTTCTAAAATCTGGGGATTGGTGTGTGCCAGGTCGCCGATGGTGAGTATCTCTAACTTCTCCAGCGTAGCAGCGGAAGACCTGCCTACCATGAAGAGTTCCCGTACCGGCAGCTGCCACATTTTGGCTGAAATCTCTTCCGGGAACAAGGTGTGTATCTTGTCTGGCTTCTGGAAGTCGGATGCCATCTTTGCCAGCAGTTTGTTGGAGGAGATGCCGATATTTACTGTAAATCCCAGTGTATTTCTGACCGTATCTTTGATCTGGGCAGCCGCAGCAGCGGGACTTTGATAGCGGCGTCCATATTCTGTAAAATCCATATAACACTCATCGATACTTACCTGTTCGAGTAGGGGGCAGAAATTCATCAGCAGTTCCATCAGACGCTGGCTGTACTGACGGTACAGCTGGTGATTGGGCGGTTCTAAGATGAGTTGCGGACACTTCTGCAGTGCATGTGCCACAGGCTCCCCGGTAGCGATGCCGTAGGCTTTTGCGGGGATTGACTTTGCAAGTACAACGCCATGGCGGCTTGCCATATCGCCGCCGATGATGGAAGGGATAGTTCTCAGGTCGCGCTTTTCCCCCTGTTTTAATTTTTCTGCTGCAGACCACGACAGGTAGGCAGAATTGACATCTATGTGAAAGATTAACCGTTTTGACATATATAACACCTCTAAGGACAGTATAGCAAACGTTTGTTCTTCTGTAAAGATAAAAAATACCGAAAAGCAAAATACATGCTTTCCGGTATTTTTTATCGTAAATCCAGGACGATTTTAAATCTAAGGTTATTTTACGGTTACATTGCAGACTGCCTTTTTACCGCTGGATGTCCTGACGGTGATTTTAGCTTTGCCGACAGATTTGCCAGTTACTTTACCGTTCTTGACGGTAGCAACTTTCTTGTTAGAAGTCTTCCAGGAAAGGGTATCGGTTGCATTCTTCGGCTTCATCGTTGCTTTCAGTTTGACAGATTTGCGGCGTTTTACGGTTACTTTCTTCTTGTTCAGTTTCACGCTCTTTGCTTTTACTTTCTTGACGGTTACCGTACAGGTCGCTTTGACGCTGCCGATTTGTGCCGTTATCTTGGCAGTTCCCGGTTTATTGGCTGTTACGGCGCCGTTCTTGACGGTCGCTACCTTTTTGTTGCTTGTGTTCCAGGAAACAGCCTTATTGGAAGCAGCAGCTGGTAAGGCTGTTGCTGTCAGTTTCTTCTTTTCGCCAGGCTTCATGCTTAATTTCGTCTGGCTGAGTTTAATGGAAGAAACATCGGTTGTGACTGTCACGGTGCAGCTTGCGGAAATTTCGCCTACTTTGGCGGTGATAACTGCCGTGCCGTTTCCTACGCCGGTGACCTTTCCATTCTGTTCAACTTTGGCAATGTTTGCATTGCTGCTAGACCACTCTGGCGTTAAATTAGCAGGATTAACAGTTGCTTTCAATACCTGGCTGCCGCCGGCTTTCAATGAGAGGACGCCAGGCAAGGAAATCTCAGGTACAAAAACATCCACGCTTGCCTGACGGATAAAATTGTCTTCCTGGTAGGTCACAGTAATGGTCTTTGTGCCAGCTGTGCTCATGTCGATTCCCTGAGTGTTAACACTGAAGCCTGTTACCTGTTCGGTAACGCCTCCCTGGCGGGTTGCGGTCACCGTAATGTCGGAGGTATCCAGCGTATCGTTTTTCTTGTATATTGTTTTTGTTTTTGCAGCAGTAATAGATTTCAAGGCGTTCCTGTTTGTGACGGTGAATGTACAGGCATTCGTATCTGTGCCATCGGTGAGGGATAAATCATCACTCTTGCTCGTCAGGTACATGCCGGGCGTTGCTGCGCTCTCAAACGATACGGTACCCTCCGTGCCGTTTAGTCCTGCCACAGTCTTAAAAGTCATCGCTGTGCCCACGCTGGCATCGGTAGATAAGGAATTGCTATCGGTAGCGTGCTGTGCCAGAACCACATCTGTGCCGGTAACCTGTAAGTAAAGTCCTGGGCGGTTCCACGATTCAATGGAGACATAAGAAGCATTGTCCGGGTCTGCTTTGCCGGCAACAATCTCCCATTTGGAATCGCCCTCATTGTCAGTTGCCGTCATGTTCACGCTCTTGGCGGTATTCTTTCCAGGAGTGAACGGATAGCCGCCGTCACCTCTCGGCGTCAGGAAGTTCTCGTGCGTAATGTTGTTGCCAGCAGTATCCGTAATCCAGCTTGTCGTACCCGTCAGCCCGGTTGCGGTGTCCTGGATTGGCAGGACCAGTCCGTTCTCATCAAAATTGATTTCCTCAATATAAGTTACGCGGCGCTTGCCGAATCCCCAGGGAAGGCTGCCATTGTGGTCGATTAAGTATGTTTTGCCTTTGAAGTCAAATACAGATGGGTGGCGCGTGTCGCCGGTTGGGTTCCAGTCCAGCAGCACATCCTGAAATTCCCAGTCTGCTTCGTTTAAATCATCGCAGGTTGCGTAAGCAAGCTGTTCTCTCCAGTCTACGGCAAAGAAGAGATAGTATTTGCCGTAAGGCTTGCCGTTTTCATCCTGGCGGCGGTAAATAAACGGAGCTTCGGTAAAGAAATGGTAGTTGGGAACCGTCTCGCCATCTTTTTCCATCCAGGTATACAGCCCATTTAACATGCCTTCGTCATCAGATTCCAAAAGTCCCTGCATACTGCCGCCGTCATTGTCGTTGGCAATGCCATACTCCGTATAGGGTGTGTCGCCATCATAGTCGTATTCATTGTAGGTACGGAATTTGGAGCAGATAATATCTCCATCCGGGAATTCGGCGCCTTTTTCAATTGTATGCGTACCATTTAAGTCAGTGTAAGTCACAGTTTCCGGATAGGCATAGTCTTTGTCTATAACCTGAGTGGTAACGGAACCTTTGGCATAGCTCGTAGCTACCGAGCCGTTTCGGGATAAGAGACTGCGCGTTGTCTTCATGGTAATCAGCTTGTCGTCATTCTTATCCATAATGCTGATCATGTCCTCATTCAGCTCGGCGATAAAGCAGAAGGTGTTGCCCCAGGCAAGATAGCGGTGTTCTTTGCCGTCCGCACCGATTTCTACCCAGGCAGTGGGGTCGATGTCGTCATGGTTATGTCCAAACGGCCAGGTGACATTGTTCTGCACAAGCGGTACGCCGATATCTACAAAGTATTTTGAATCCGGATTATTGTCTGTAATGCCTTTGGCTTCGCAGTAAGCAGCCTTGGCGTCTGTATCCGACCATCCGAGAGGAGTGTCTGCAACGGCAACGCCGATATGTTTCACGCCGTTGGAGCAGTAGTAGAAATAATAATAATCTTTGTCCATTTCAGGGTCGCGGTGTTTCATAACCTGGCCAGCCCAGGCCTCATTGCCGCCGGCCCATGGGATATAACTCCTGTCAGCCGAGGCAACGACGCCGTGATATTCCCAGTTCTCCATGTCTGTCGTGGAATAACAGAACCAGTCCGGCATACTGTAACCTCCTCCGTTGGCGGTTGCGTCATGTCCCAGATAAAGGTAAACCGTATCGCCGTCTACTAAGACGCCGGGGTCCCCCGCATAGACAATATTTCCATTTTCATCGAATCCGCTTATGGGATTTCCATTGCTCTTGGGGAGTGTGATTTCTTCTCCCGCTGCCGCTTTAGCGCTGTCTGTGCCGGTCGCATTGGCAACCGGTACGCTGGTTGCTAAAAGCGACAATGACAAAACAGCCGCCAAGGTGCCTGTAATTGCTTTTCTCATAGTTTTGCTCCCTTCCATTCATTCGTAAACTGTACAACCAGTTTAGCACATATTCCTAATAACAGCAAGGAGTATTCCCATATGTTTTAGGAAAAGTGCAAAAAAAACGTGCAATTTCAATTGATATTTGTTATGATAGAGTGTGGAAGGGCAAAACGCGTTAGGCGGTTTGGGAAAGGATGAGGTATGAGAAGAAAAAAGAATAGGTTTTTCAAGGGAATCGCAGCATTTATCTTGGCTGGCTGCTTGTTCTTCCAGGGAATTGGAGAGAGCGTGGCCAAGGCAGCTTTTTCGGCAGACATTGTGACAGAGGATGCTTCCGCGGGGATAGCTGCGGCGGAGACGACTCTGTGTGAGGAAGGCTTTGAGTCGGGGACAGTCGGTAACTGGGCTGCTAAGGAGGGGGCAAACATTTCCGCGGAGACAGACGCTCCCAGAAGCGGCAATTACTGTATGAAAATTTCCGGCAGGACGAAGACGTCTTCCGGAGCGAAGCTGGAGATGGGAAATCTGCTCAAAAGCGGTCATTACCTGAACGTATCTGCATATGCGAGATATGCGTCAGGACCGGAGAATAAGAAAATACAAATTACCATGTCCTGCGGCGGCAGGTATTATACTTTGGCAAGCAGGGAACTTGCCCGCGGAGAATGGGGAGAGCTGACAGGCAGCATAGCCGTTCCCGGCGGGGATGATTTGTCTGCAGTCACGCTGTTCTTTGAGACGCCTTGGGTAGACAAGCCAATGGAACAGGAGGACCTTATGGATATCTATGTGGATGATATCAAGGTATCCCTGATTCCATTTTGTGACACCAGCATCTATCCTTCATTGAAAGAACTTTACAAAGACCAGTTTCTCATTGGTCTTGCGGTGCCGGATACGGTACTGAATACCCCCGAATACTGCCAGCTTTTTAAACAGCAGAGCAGCAGCATGACCATGGAAAATGAGATGAAGCCGGCCTATATTATGGACCAGGCAGCAAGTAAAAGCAATCTGAGCGAGTACAGGGAGCATGTGGCGCTTAACTTTAATTCTTACAGGAACGGCCTGGAATATGCCAAACAAAATGGAATTGCAGTGCGCGGACATACGTTGGTCTGGCATTCTCAGACGCCGGATTGGTTTTTCTATGAGGACTATGATGTTTCGGGCAAACGGGCAGACAGGGATTTGATGTTAAAGCGTATGGAAAATTATATCAAAGAGGTGATTGCCTGGACAGAGACTAATTATCCTGGCGTCATTTATGCATGGGACGTGGTGAATGAAGCTGTGGAGGACTATTTTGGCGAAGGTACGGCGCCCATGCGGCAGGAGGATAGCCTGTGGTATCAGGTTATCGGGGAAGATTTTGTACAGAAAGCATTTGCATTTGCCAGAAAATACACCAGAGAGTATGGCGGAGAAAATATAAAGCTGTTTTACAATGACTACAATGAGTATTTTCCTGCCAAGCGGGATGGGATTGTATCATTGCTAAAACCCATCAAAGAAGCAGGAAATATTGACGGTGTGGGTATGCAGAGTCATTTTGACACCACTCAGCCATTGGAGGGCGATTCCGGCTATATGACAGCGGTACGCAAGTTCCGGGATGAACTGGGGCTGCAAATCCATGTGACGGAGCTTGATATCGGGATTGCCGAGGGCGATACGGAAGAATCTCAGGGAATTTATTACCAGAAATTTATGGAAGCCCTGTTGAAGGAGAAAATTGCGGGAGCAGATATTACCAGCGTGACGTTCTGGGGGCTTACAGACGGATTGTCCTGGCGTCCGGGAGAACAGTGTCTGCTGTTTCGCGATGATTTGAGCAGGAAGCCCGCTTTTGAAGGGGTTGTCAAGGCAATCGGCAATACCGGGGCTGCCATTGATAAGATAAAAAATATTGGCAAAGTAGAATTGACGGATTCCTGCCGGGGGAAGATTGAGGAAGCGAGAGCGATTTACAATGCGCTGACTGATGAACAGAAAGCCCTGGTGCCGGCAGATATTCTAAAAATCCTCGATGAAGCTGAAGTGGAATATAAGAAGCAGGAAGAACTTAAAAAGCAGGAAGACGATAAGAAACAGGAAGAGGACAACAAACAGGATGGGGGGGAGAAAAAGCCGGGGATTCCCGACGCTCCTAAGATAGAGAAAAATAAGGTCTATACGGCGGGGGACTTTAAGTATAAAGTTACCGATGCCAGAACGGATGGCAAGGGAACTGTTACACTTACCGCGGTAAAGAGCAAAGCTGTCAAAAAAAGGCTGAAGAAAATCAATGTGCCTGCTGCTGTCAAAATTAACGATATTGATTTCAAAGTAACATCAGTGGGCAATGCAGCATTTATGGGCTGTACGAAAGTTACAGGCATTATAATAGGAAAGAATGTAAAGACAATCGGCAGTTCATCATTCTCAGGCTGTACAAAGGCAGCAAGCGTGACAATCGGCAGCAGTGTCGCTAAGATTGGCGCGAAGGCGTTCTGCAATTGTAAGAAACTGAAAAAGATAACGATAAAGAGTATAAAGTTAAGCTCTGTTGGCAAGAATGCATTCAAATCTATCCATAAAAAAGCGGTCATTAAGTGCCCGAAGCGCAAGCTCAAAGCATATCGGAAACAGCTCAAATCCAAAGGGCAGGGCAAGGGTGTAAAGATTTCTTTTTGACAAAACTTTAACACAGTGATATACTGAATAGAGGTGCGAGATTGTATGGGAAATTTGCAAAGCCGTCCCGATTAGTGAAATGAGGTGGAATGAGTGACAGTACAACAAGCAGATATCGATAAAGTACGGGCATCCGTGTCAGGTCAGTTAGGGAATAGAGTTATGATACAGTTAGATAGAGGGCGTAACAGAGTTGACATTCAAGAAGGTGTAATCCAGGGGGCATATCCTTCCGTTTTCACCATATTAATTGATGATGAGAATGAGAAAAAGCCATCACAGCTTCTCTCCTTTAGTTACGCAGATGTCCTCACGAGGGATGTAAGAATGAAATTGTGTTAAGCCAAACGGAATAAAACACTCCGATTCTGAATAGAATGTACCAATATTCAGATAGGAGTGTTTTTGTTTTGGATTTAGCGAAAAGATATATACATATGAACCGGGAAAAAGGAAAAGCTGTGACACAGATTACGCTGGATGACGATTTTAATGTGCCGGATATGAAGCCGGATTTAATACGGATTATACAGGATAAAGGGGAATTAAAATTAGATGAGACAACGATTACCCAGGACCATGTCTGGCTCAAAGGCGTACTGAAATTTTCCCTGCTGTACCGCAGCGACCAGGAGGATGGAAAGATTAACACCATGAGCGGTGAAATTCCTTTTCAGGAGAGCCTTGCCATTGACGGAGCCAACGAGTATGATTCTGCAAAATTAAAATGGGAGATGGAAGATCTCTCCATCGGCATCATCAATTCCAGGAAGCTGAGTGTTAAGGCCTTGGTTACATTACATGCGGTAATTGATGAGATCTATGATGAGGAATTGATAACGGGCGTCGGGGAAGATGAGGGCGTGCAGCTTTTGGAACAAAAACTCTCTGCCATGGAGTTGTTTCTGGCGAAAAAGGATACGTTCCGTTTCAAAGAGGAAATTTTGCTGCCTTCTAATAAACCTAATATCCGTCAGATGTTGTGGAGAAGCGTTCAGCTGCGCGGTGTGGAAATGCGCCTTGTGGAGCAGCAGTTAAACATTAAAGGAGAAGCTCTGGTGTTCGCACTGTATGAAGGGCAGGATGAGGATGAGCATTTACAGTGGATGGAGACAGCGCTGCCCTTTGCCGGGGTCATAGACTGCAGCGGCTGCAGTGAGGATATGATTGCAGACGTGTCCTACGACGTGGCAGGGATAGAGTTGGAAGTGAAGCCGGACTACGATGGGGAAGAACGGATGCTGCATCTGGAATTGGTGCTTGATTTGGAAATCCAGATTTTCAAGGAGGAGGAGACGCGAGTTGTAGCTGATCTCTATGTGGTCAATGAGAAGTGGACGCCCCTCTATCAGGAGGCAGTTTTTGAGAAATTACTGATTCACAATGCTTCCAAGTGTAAAGTCTCTGACAAGATAAGCGTTGATGGGAACCAGGAGCCGATACTGCAGATTTGCGCCAGTGAAGGGTATGCTGTGGCAGAACAGGCGGAGATTGTGGAGGATGGCATTCAGGTAGAAGGTACGCTGCAGGTGACCATCCTTTATGTGACGGCGGATGACCGTATGCCGGTTGCTTCCGTCAAAGATATTCTGCCATTCCACTACCTGATTGAAGCGCCGGGTATTCATGCAGGCTGCCGTTTCCGGCTGCAGACCGGGATAGACCAGCTGACAACTGTCATGACGGACAGCAGCCAGGTGGAGGTCAAGGCAGTGCTGAACTTAAACTGTATAGTCTTTGAACAGCAGAAAATTAACAAGATTACTGAGGTGGAACAGGAACCGCTGAATATGGAGGAATTGCAGGAAAGCCCGGGAATTATCGGCTATATTGCCAAGGAGGGGGATCAGCTGTGGGATATTGCCAAAGAGAATTTTACGACAATCTCTGAGATTGTAAAGACCAACCAGCTTTCTTCGGAGCAGATTAAAGCCGGAGATAAGATTCTCATAATTAAGACTGTCGGATAATTAAAGTTACAGTTAGCTGCCAGTCATACTTAGCGCAGTTCCCTTCGTCAGCACAAATGGAGAAATCATTATGCAGGCATATGATTGTCTCCATATTGGCTGATGAGTGGACTGTAACGGCGAAAAAATCAAAATGCATAAAAAATACCGATTGTCACTTGAACTTTTTGTTATTATGTAATAAAATAATATCATTAGGTAACGTCTAACTTTTTTGGAAGGGAAGGAGACAATATGGTAAAGAAAAAACTTTTAGCGGCAATACTTGCCGCTGTTGTCATGCTGACAACTGTAACAGACACGATGGTTCCGGCAAGCGCTGTCCAGGCAGCAGAGCCGGTGGAGACGGTTCTTGAGAGGACAAAGGTGTCGAATCCGATTCTCTCAAGTTATCCAGCGCATGTTACGGATTCTGACGGTACGGACCTCGGCGGTACGGTCCTCTATGGCGGAGACCCCTCCGTGATGGTGGAGGGTGATACTGTGTATCTCTACACCGGGCGCGATATTCCCATCGACCTTACACAGGTGGACAAGAATGGGAACAAGGTCGCAGATGGGTATTACATGTTTGAGTGGCAGTGCTACACGTCAAAGGATTTGCTGAACTGGGAGTATAAGGGCGTGATTATGAGCGCTGATAAGAAATCCATCACCTGGACCAGTTCTGGTACGGATGCCTGGGCAGGGCAGATTACTTATCATTATGATTCTGAGTTAGAGAAGAAGTTCTATTATTTTTACAACTGTACCTGGGATGCTACTTCTGGCGGCAAGCAGTCTATCGGTGCAGCAGTTGCTGATACGCCGTTTGGCTGGTCAAGCGTGGAGGCAAAGGCAGAATACTGCGAGGCGAAGAATATTCCCAACAATCAGCCGGAGTTACTTCATTTTGTAGATATTGGACAGCCTTTGGTTAAAGGAACATTTACTACTGAGGAGAGCAGCGCCTGGAATGATATCGACCCCACGGTCTGGGTGGAGACGGTAGATAATGTGGAACATCGTTATCTCTCCTGGGGAAACGGCAAAGCTTTTGTCTGCGAACTGAACGACGACATGATTTCCATCAAAGATGTGAATGAGGATGGGAAAATTACCTTTGGCATTCAGAAAAAGGGTGCGGATTCGATGACGGCGGACGTCCTGGAGAAAGATACCGCCAATCTGGGGATATTTACGGAAGCGCCCTGGATTTATCGGCGTAAAGAGGCAGACGGCACCCCGACCGGACCATACTATTTCTTCTATGCGTATGACTGGCGGGAACAGATGGCATATGCCACCATTGATGATTTGATGGATGGGACATTTGAGAAATATAATATGTTGATGCCGCCCACAGCTACGTCTAATACCAACCATATGGCGGTGTTTGATTTTAAAGGCAAGACGTATTTTGTCTATCATAACGGCTCGGTGCGTGGAGGAAGCGGATTCCGCCGTACGGCGTGTATCACGGAGCTGCATTTTAATGAAGACGGAAGCATAAAACCGATTCCAGAGACCGCGATTGGTATTACCGGGGACAAGCCGTATTATCTGTTCAGTAATCAGGGACGTGTGGTTTCCCATGAGAACTATGTGAATTCAGGCGCAGACAGCGCATATCCCTATATGGATGTAAAGGTTGGCACTTACTACCAGCCGGAGAAACTAGATGCAAGCTGGGCGATTGTAGACGGCAAGGCAGATACGTCCAAACAATCTTATGTATCCATCCAGTCGGAGAATAAGCCGGGCTTGTACCTGACAGTGAACGATGATAATAATGTCACCTTGGCGCATGACTGGAATTACAGCGACGGTTTTATTAAGGATGGATTTACGAAACCGCAGGGTGAACCGAATAAAATAACGACCTTTGATGAGGCAATGGGCAAAGCGCAGACTTTCCGCACCGTAAAAGGGCTGAAAGATTCCGAGAAGGCAGTTTCCTTTGAGAGTGTTGCCAAACCGGGTTATTATCTCTGTATTGATGACGGTGGGAATTTGGTTGTAAAAGCATTGGCAGATTGCGAGGCGAACGCAGATTTCTATCTGAATGAGCCGCCGGCAAGTTCTGTGGTACCCAACAATCCGAATAAGAAGAATGATATATCAGATTTAAAAATAAACAACACTGTGCCAACAAAGAGCGGGCATACGTTTGAATGTGAAGTTCCATATGAGGCAAAGAGCGTACAATTATCATTTTCACTGCAGGATACCAAAGGCTATGCAACGGTTGATGGGAAAATGCGTGACGACCTTTCGGGAATAACAATCCCTCTGACCGGTCTTTACACGAAAGCGTCTATCTGTGTCTATTCCCAGGACAGACGGCCACGAGTGACTTATACGGTTATTATCAGGAAAGCAGTCAGTGAATCAGATATTACGGCGGACCTTTGGAAGAATTTTGACTTTGAGGAACAGACTGATGCTGCAGTTGCAGTCAAAAAAGGAGCGCCTGGAACCACTCCTGCGGAGGCTGAGGTCGAATATGAGTATGTAGATGGAGCGAAAGGCGGAAAGGCAATCCGTCTGCCTGGCGAATATGGTTTGAGGCTTTGCGATTCTGATGGGCTTAGTAAGAATTATTCCATCTCCTATTGGATGAAGCCGGAAGTGCTTGGCACTAATGTGGACCCGACACTTGCAGCCGGCACATTTGCTCCGGAATATTGGCTGAATCTGACTTTTGGCAGATCTATCTGGTCAGGGACCGGAGGAGGAAAGTTTGTAGATGATGCCGGTACACTTACCTATGAGAAGGATAAATGGCAGCTGGTTACGCTGGCAGTCAATGACAATAAGGCGAAATTATATGTAAATGGGGAACTAAAAGGGAACGGCTCTATTGCTCCTGACATCATGGGCAGGGAAAATGCAGCAATCTATTTTGGCGTCAATGCCTGGGATGCTTATTTTACGGGCGCGTTAGACGATATGAAGATTTATGATGGAACGCTTTCGGAGAAAGGCGTTATGGCACTTGCATCTGCTGCTATTGAGAAACCGGCAGAAATTCCGCAGCCGGACCCCACAGCGCCGGTTCCGGGAGGGTCTTTCGCAGACGATGGGGTTATGCTTCCAGCAGAACCGCCGGTAACACCGCCGACAGACACCGACAAGGAACCCGGCAAACCAGCTCCGGATAAACCGGCGCCAACTCCTCAGGGGAAAGTGACTAAGGTAACAGTAAAGGCTGCTAACCAGAAAGCCGGCGTTAAAACCGTTTACCTGAAAAAGGGTGGAAAGGTTACTTTATCAGCTACTGTGACAGGGACAGGAAACTTTGACAAGAGTGTTGATTGGAGTGTCTCTAAGAAAAGCGTGGCCACGGTAACGCGAGGCGTTGTCAAGGCGAAGGGCGTTGGTACGGCCAAGATTACGGTTACATCCAAAGCCGATAAGAGCAAGAAAGCAGCCGTTACCGTTAAGGTTTCTAAAAAGGCGGTAAAGAACAGGAAGCTGACGCTGAAAGCGAAGAAGAAAACGCTTAAGGTGGGCAAGACATTTACCGTGGCAATTAAGTCCATGACTAAGAAGACGACAGATGCAGTAACCTATAAGAGTTCTAAGGGCAGCGTGGCTTCAGTAGACAAGTTTGGCGTAGTTAAAGCAAAGAAGCAGGGCAAAGCCACCATAACCGTCAAGTGCGGTAAGAAGAGTGCAAAACTTGCGATAACTGTCAAAAAATAATTTTTATCTAAGAACAGAACAGCTTTCTGGTATGTCGATACATACCGGAAAGCTGTAACTATTCAGCCTTCAAATTTTTAATTACAGTTTTCACGGCAGTTCTCTGCACATATAGCAGAAAATATTTATGGGAATGTTTATGTATTTGAGGGATTTCCCCTCCTCTGCCAAAAGGCAGACATTTGAGGGATTTCGTGTATCCCTTGCTTCCAGGAGAGGGGCGAGATGTGTTTCCCCAATGTCAACTGTCTGAGCGTTTTCCCTACTGCTTATACCATATCGCCACCGGAAAAACCATTTCCGGTGACGATATTTTACAAGACAGGGGAAAACGCGAGTTTTGAATTGGGGAAATTAATATCATCAGTCCCTCCCTGGAATTAGTGATACTAGAAATTCCGGTTTAGTCTGACGTTGGCAGAGAAGGGAAAATCCGTTGAACTGGGGAAACATCCCATAAATATTTTCACTCATATCATCTAAAAGAACTGCTGTGAAAACTGTGAAAAATATTTGAGGGCTGAATAGTTACGTAAAGCTGTTTTTTCAAGATTCCATAGTTGCTATCGCAAACAGATGGTGTTATAATCACGTTGTATACAAGGACGCATTGGAAAGGAGAAAGGATGAAATCAAAGAGACTGATTGCAGTATTATTGGTATTAACCATGGGAATTTCACAGTTTACAGTTGCTTTGGCGGACAAGAAGTCCGATGCGGAGAATAAAAAGCAGGAAGCAGAGGATAACCTCAGGTCGAAACAGAATGAGATTGACAGTATAGAGCAGGAACAGGCGCAGCTCCAGTCGGAGATTGATGCCCTGGATGCGGAACTTGTGAATGTAATCTTAGAGCTCTCTACTTTGGAGGAGGAACTTGCCATCAAGCAGGACGAGTTGGCAGAGACTGAGGAGCGTCTGGAACAGGCGAAGAAGGATGAGAAAGATCAGTATGAATCCATGAAGCTGCGCATCCGTTTCATGTATGAGAAGGGCGACAGCGCCATGCTTACCAGTATTTTGGAATCGAAAAGCATTGCAGAGATGCTCAATCGTGTGGAATATGTCAACGAGGTATACGATTATGACAGGAATCTGCTGACAAAATACCAGGATACCAAAGAGCAGGTTGCAGCCTTGACGGAGCAGCAGAAGCAGGAGATTGCGGCTTTGGAGCAGAAGCAGGCTGAATTCCAGACAGCAGAAGCGAATTACCGCGCTACAATTGACAGGAAACAGGGTGAAGTAGCTAATTTTGGGGAGATGCTGGCCTCCGCACAGGCATTGGCGGCACAGTATCAGGATACCATCAATGCCCAGAATCAAATTATTGCAGAGGAAAATGAACGTATTGAGCGGGAGCGCCAGGCACGTGCAGAGCAGGAACGTCTTGCGCGCGCAGAGCAGGAACGTCAGGCAAGGGAGCGCCAGACTAACGCGAATGCTGGCAGCGGTAACAGTGGCAGTGCCGGCGGCAGTTCTGATGGAGGTAGTACGGGCGGCAGTTCCGGCAGCGGAAATGGCGGCAGCGCCGGCGGCGGAGGCAATAAGAATCCAGGGTACTCTACCGGTGTCAGCGGCAGTGCGGTTGTACAATATGCTCTGGGCTTTGTAGGAAATCCCTATGTATGGGGCGGCAAAGACCCCAATACCGGCGCAGATTGCAGTGGATTTACCAGTTATGTGTATGCGCATTTTGGAATCAGCATTCCCAGCTATTCGTATTCCCAGCGTTCTGTAGGACAGGAAGTAAGCTATGCCAATGCCAGGGCAGGAGATTTGATATGTTATTCCGGTCATGTGGCTATCTATATGGGAAATGGGCAGATAGTCCATGCCAAAGGCACAGCATATGGAATTGTAGCTTATGACAGCGCTACCTACCGGGATATCGTTACGGTGCGCCGTGTACTGTAAGATATGACGCGGGTAAATAGACGATACGGCAATAATAAAAGCAGAATATTTGATAGTTATCTTTATATTTTAGAATAATGTCAGGAGGAATGGAAGATGGACGTTAAGACTTTGCAGCAGGATATGGTTGCAGCTATGAAAGCGAGAGATAAAGGAAGGAAAGACGCTATTTCCGCGTTGGTGTCTGCGGTAAAGAAAGCAGCCATTGACGAGGGTTGCCGGGAGGATATTCCAGAAGCTTTAGTGGACCGTGTTATATTGAAAGAATTAAAGACTGTTAAGGAGCAGCTGGATACCTGTCCAAAAGAGCGCGCAGATTTGTTGGAGGAATATCAGCAGCGCTATGATGTGATGAAAGAGTATGCGCCGGCAATGATGTCTGCAGAGGAAGTGGAAGCTTATATTAAAGATAAATTTGCAGAGGTTGTTGCTACCAAGAATAAAGGGCAGATTATGAAGGCAGTGATGGCGGAGCTCAAAGGCAAAGCGGACGGTAAAGTCATCAATCAGGTAGTTGCAGGGTTATGCCAGTGACAATCAATTTGCCGGATAAGGTTAAGTTCATCATAGATACTCTGGCCGGGGCAGGATTTGAAGCGTATGCAGTCGGCGGCTGTGTGCGGGATTCTTTGTTAGGGCGTACGCCGGGAGATTGGGACATCACCACGTCGGCTTCCCCCTGGCAGGTCAAGGAGCTTTTTCCCAGGACGGTAGATACCGGAATCAAGCATGGGACGGTTACTGTCATGGAGGAGAAAGAAGGATTTGAAGTTACGACATACCGTATTGATGGCGAATATGAAGATAGCAGACATCCCAAAGAAGTTACTTTTACTTCCAGTTTAGAGGAGGACTTAAAGCGCCGCGATTTTACCATTAACGCTATGGCTTACAATGAAGCACAGGGGCTTGTGGATATTTTTGGCGGAATCCGTGATATTGAGCGCAAGGTTATTCGCTGCGTAGGCAGTCCCACTCATCGTTTCACGGAAGATGCATTGCGCATGATGCGTGCCGTACGGTTTGCCGCTCAGTTAGGGTTTACAATTGAGGAAGGTACAAGGGCAGCGATTTCAGAGCTTTCTGCCAACCTGGCTGGAATCAGCGCAGAGCGTATCCAGACGGAATTGGTCAAGCTTTTGCTTTCCAGTCATCCTGAGGAAATGCGCGCGGTCTATGAGACCGGCATGAGCCGGATTTTCCTGCCGGAGTTTGACCGGATGATGGAGACGCCGCAGAATAATCTTTTTCACTGTTATAATGTAGGAGAGCATACGATTGCGGCGTTGATGAACTGCCGCAGTGATAAAGTATTGCGCCTGACAATGCTTTTGCATGATGTGGCAAAACCGCTTTGCAAGAAAGTGGATGAGAAAGGGATTTTCCATTTTCATGGACATGCCGGAAAGGGTGCAGAGATAGCGAAGGACGTCTTGCGCCGTCTGAAATTTGATAACGACACGATTGCCAGGGTGACCGCTCTGATTGTCTGGCATGATGATTTACCAAAGCTTGAGGAAAAGGCAGTCCGCCGGGCAATCCACCGTGTGGGTCTGGCGCAGTATCCGCGTTTGTTTGAGGTCCTGCGGGCAGATACGCTGGCGAAGAGCGATTACAGACAGAAGGAAAAGCTTGATAATATCCGCGGCTATGAGCAGATATATGAAGAAATCATGGCAAAGCAGCAATGCCTGTCAATAGCAGACCTTGCCGTATCAGGCAGAGATTTGATTGCCCTTGGCATGAAGCCTGGCAAGGAGATAGGGGATACGCTGCAGTATTTGCTTATGCATGTTCTGGAATGCCCGGAAGACAATACACCGGAAATTTTGCAGAAACTAATCAAAATAGTACAAAAACCTGAATAGATTGCGACCTCTTCACATATGATAGAAAGACACAAAAAATGGATTTGTGAATATCATGGTGGAGGGGTTTATGTGTATAATCGAGAAAATCTGATTCTGGAGCAGTATCCGTTTGAAGTTAAGCAGACTTCCAAAGGCAGGGGAGCATTACTTTGCGATACTAGTGAGGGATTAAAAATTTTAAAAGAATACAGAGGTTCGGAGGGCAGGGCAGATTTTCTTTACCGGCTGTTGCAGTTTTTAGAAACGCATGGACAGGGGCATGTGGACAGCATTGTGCGCACGAAGGAGGAGAAAACACTTGCCCGCGATATAGATGGAACCGCTTATATGGTGCGGGACTGGTATGACGGCAGGGAATGTGACACGAAGAGCCGTGAAGATATTTTGCGTGCAATTCGCCATCTTGCGGAAATACATAGTATCTTAAGGACATTTCCGGACGAGATTCCAGATTATCTGCAGATTCAGGGTGACAGCCTGCTTCTTGAAAATGAAAGACATGCCAAAGAGCTGAAAAAGGTCCGCAACTATATTTTGGCGCGAAAAAAGAAAAATGATTTTGAAATGGAGTTTCTGCGCAGCTTTGAGCTGTTCTATCGGGAGGCTGTTAACGTAGTGGAGCTGCAAAAGCGGCTGATGGAGCAGAATCAGCAGGAAGATGGGGGCATTTATGGGATTTGTCATGGGGATTACAACCAGCATAATGTGCTTTTCCTGCGTCAGGGCATTGCCGTCCTCAATTTCGAGAAAGCTTCCTATGATGTGCAGACAGCGGATTTGGGGAATTTTATGCGGAAAATATTAGAAAAGCATAATTGGAATATGGGGCTTGGCATGGATATGCTAAAGGCTTATAATAATGTAAGAAAATTAAGCCATCAGGAGATGGCGCAGCTATACATCCGTCTTGCCTATCCAGAGAAGTTCTGGAAGATTGCCAACCATTATTTTAATACCAGCAAGGCGTGGGTTTGCGGAAGAAATTTGGAGAAGCTGGAGAAATTTATTTTACAGAATGAAGCCAGGGAAAGTTTTCTTCACCTGATAGGAGATTCCATTGAGTTTTCTGTCGGATAAGAAAGATTTTTTCGGTATCAGAATTGGAGGAATTCATTTGCAAAAGAGGAATATAAAATTTTTGTTGCTGCTCCTGCTGTTTGTGGTTCTTGCGGCAGGCTGCGGGGAGAAGAAACGTCGGTTTACGGACGGAAAAGACGTGTATGTAAAGAAAGATACTGCCGATACCCAGGAGGAATCTGAGACGGAAGAAGCAGCGGAAGTTCAGGCTACAGAAAAGTTATTTGCAGTTACTGCGATTGATGAAGAGCGTAGGACTATGACGCTGCGCAATTGTGAAAATGCTGTGGAAGTTCCTTATGCGTATACAGGAGGAACGTATATCAAAGACAAATACGGCAAGGATATGACAGTCAGCCAGCTTTCCCTGGGAGAGCTGGTTACGATTGATGTCCGAGGTGAGAAACTCAGCCTTGTCCAGATTTCTCAGGAAGCATTTTCCTATGATGATTTGCATAATTTTGTATTGGATAAGGATATGCAGTCATTGACGGTGGGCGACAGCATTTACTATTTTGACAAAAGCCTTTTGGCGTATCGCGGTGACAGCCAGGTTCCGTTGTTTGAACTCAGCGAGCATGATACGGTATGTATCAAAGGCGTGGGTCAGCAGATATATACGCTGCAGGTGACCGCCGGGCATGGCACGGTGGTGTTGGAAGATGTTGAACTCTTCCTGGGCGGCTATATTACGATTGGCAATGTTTTTTCGCAGAAAATCACACCTCAGATGCGTATTGAACTGCCGGAGGGAACATATCTGTTGTCGGTGGCAAATGACGGTTACGGCGGCAGCCGGGAGATTACAGTGGAGGCGGACCAAGAGACAAAGGTGAGTCTGGACGAGCTCAAAGGAGATGGACCGAAACTCTGTCAGGTAGAATTTGAATTGAAGACGGAGAATGCGGAGGTATTTTTGGATGGAGAGCAGGTCGATGTCGGCCAGCCTATTCAGGTGCGTTATGGTACGCACCGCCTGATTGCCAAAGCGGAAGGCTATGTGGATTGGGTGAGGAATCTGATTGTCAATTCTGCTGCAGCTAAGATTACAATTGAACTTACCACGGAGGAAGAGGCAGAGGAGGAAGAAACTATCTCTACGGTAAACCCATCCGGAAGCAGCAATAATAATAGTAACAACAATAATAACAATAATAATAATAACACAAACAATAATAATAATAACAATAATAGCAACAACACAAACAGTAACAATAACAACAGGAACAACAATACCAGCAACAATAATACGAACAATAATAATAACAGAAACAATAATAGCAGCAGCGCTAATAACAATAATAGCAATACAAACAGTAATAATAACAATAGCAACAGGAACAACAATAACACGAACAATAATAACAACAACAGCACTAACAACAATAATAACAGCGGCAATAATAATAATAATAGTAATAACAACAATAGTAACAATAGTAACAATAATAATAACAGTAACAATAATAACAACAATAGCAGCAATAATAACAGCAGCAATAACACAAACAACAATAATCACGATAACGACAGCAATAATAACGACCATGATAGTGATTATGAGGACGACCATACACAGATTCATCCCTTATAGGTTTGGGGTGTCAGAAGGTTGGAAAGGGCCCCCGAGAGTATTTACAGTACAATCGGGGGTTTTGTATAATTTATGCTGAACATTACAATTAATAGCCCTTACAGGGTAAAAAACAGTTGAGAAAAATCATCCCATGAAGTATGATAGAAGTATAATGTGTATGATAATTGAAAGGTAAGGAGGAAGAACATGGATTACAAGGAACTTTATAACCAGTGGCTGGACAACCCCTATTTTGATGAGGCTACCAAGGAAGAACTCAGGGGTATCGCAAATGACGAGAAAGAGATTGAGGAGCGTTTTTACATGGACCTGGAATTCGGCACAGCCGGGCTTCGCGGCGTGATTGGTGCGGGCACAAACCGCATGAATATTTACACGGTGCGCAAGGCAACTCAGGGATTGGCAAATTATATTGCCTCTGTGAGCGGACAGGCAAAAGGTGTGGCCATCGCTTTTGATTCCAGAAGAATGTCTCCTGAATTTGCAGATGAGGCAGCGCTGTGCCTTGCAGCAAACGGCATTAAGGCTTATGTGTTTGAATCCCTGCGCCCGACACCGGAACTTTCCTATGCAGTGCGAAAATTAGGCTGCATTGCGGGAATTAACATTACCGCAAGCCATAATCCGCCGGAATACAATGGTTACAAGGTATACTGGGAGGATGGCGCCCAGATTACTCCGCCCCACGACAAAGGTATCATGGATGAAGTAAAGAAGGTAACGGATTATGCTGCGGTTAAGACCATGGATAAAGAGAAAGCTGTTGCCGATGGTCTTTATGTGACGATTGGCAAAGATATTGACGACCCATATATTGAAGAGCTAAAGAGCCTGGCGCTCCGCAAAGACTGCATTGACGCAGTGGCAAAAGACATAAAGATTGTATATTCCCCATTACATGGGACAGGCAATATTCCGGTTCGCCGCGTATTGAAAGAACTGGGATTTGAGAATGTCTATGTTGTGCCGGAACAGGAATTGCCGGATGGTGAATTCCCGACAGTCAGCTATCCCAATCCTGAAGCAGAAGAAGCTTTCCAGCTTGGCTTAAAGCTCGGCAAGGAAGTGGATGCTGATTTGATTCTTGCTACAGACCCGGATGCAGACCGCCTTGGCGTATATGTAAAAGATGCAAAGAACGGAGAATACCATAGCCTGACTGGAAACATGTCTGGCTGTCTGATTGGTGATTATGTCATCAGCCAGAGGAAAGAGCAGAAAGGGCTTCCTGAGGATGGAGCATTCATCAAATCCATTGTCTCCACCAATATGGCGGATGCAATTGCAGAATATTATGGAATTGCATTGGTAGAGGTTTTGACAGGATTTAAGTTTATCGGGCAGAAGATTCTTGAATTTGAAAAGAGCGGCAAGGGGACGTACCTCTTTGGTATGGAAGAAAGCTATGGCTGTCTGACCGGCACCTACGCAAGGGATAAAGATGCAGTGGTGGCTTCCATGACATTGTGCGAGGCAGCTGCTTACTACAAGACAAAGAATATGACATTATGGGATGCCATGATTGCCATGTATGAGCGTTATGGTTACTATAAAGATGATGTAAAGGCAATTACTTTAAAGGGGATTGAGGGTCTTGAGAAGATTCAGGAAATCATGAATACTTTAAGGGAAAATACACCGGAGGAAATCGGCGGCTATCAGGTGGTTTCTGCAAGAGATTACAAGGCAGACACTGTCAAGGATATGGCGACTGGTTCTGTAACTCCTACAGGGCTTCCGGGTTCTAACGTACTCTATTATGATCTCACGGATGCTGCCTGGGTATGCGTAAGGCCTTCCGGAACAGAACCTAAGGTTAAATTCTATTACGGAGTGAAAGGAAATTCCCTTGCTGATGCCGACGAAAAGTCCGAGAAGCTTGGCAAGGAAGTACTGGATATGATTGATAAAATGCTGTAATTGTTTATACATTTAAGAGGGCTGGGCTGTTGCGATAACGCGGCAGCCCAGTTTTGGAATTTATTTGATGATAAGGGAGGGATATAATCTTGGTATTGCATTTGATAATCAATAATTTTGGTAAAGTAGAATCAGCAGATATATTGTTGGATAATTTGATGGTTTTTGTCGGCAATAATAACAGTGGGAAAACGATGGTTATGCAGCTTTTGTATGGGATTAGAAAGGAATTGGTAAATTTTCCCGCCATAGTCTCTGGGGCAAAACAATCTGAGTTAAACGGTCAAAACTTAATCCGCTGTGACCAGAAGTGGTTTCGAGAAGCTGAATCACGGGTAAATGTATATTTGGCTGAAAAAAAGCAGCAGATTATTGAAAATATTTTTGGAATGCCGATTTCGGTTGGAGAGATAAAAATAGCCTTGGATGGTACGGAATCTGCATTTTTTGTGTGCAGTGTTTCTGAATATCAGGATAGGGAGGCAGACGAACGACAAACACGATACAGTATAGATATTCGCCAGTATGAGAATGGAGAAATTATAAAGTCTTATAAAAACCAAATTTCTGCAGTAGATGGTCCGGAAGCCGCGGTTAGCAAGACGTTGGAGAGCGTGTGGAAGATAATCTTATCAGAGGACATCACTTCGCATACAGGACAGCTTTTCCTGCCAGCTTCACGTTCCGGGCTGCAATTGCTATATAAACATTATTTTGTAGGGGCGACAGAGGGAAATTTGGTGCTGCCAATCAAAGAGTTTCTGCATTTTCTGCAGCTCTATGATGAGGATAAGCAGCTGTGCGAATCGAGAAAAGGATTGTTGGAGTTTGGAGAGGAACATCTTCTGCAAGGGAAAATAGTCCAGAAAGGTGAGGAGACGTTTTATGTTGACGGGCAAGGGGAAAGGGCAGTCTTGCTGCACATTGCCTCTTCTATGATACATGAACTGACGCCTTTTATAAAAGCCTTGGGCGCTATGCAGAGGATTGATTGGCTGTACTGTGATGAGGTGGAGAACAGCTTACATCCGCTGTTGCAAAGAGAGATGGCGCGATGGCTGATTCGCATGGTCAATGCAGGGCTGCACGTGGTCATAAGTTCACACAGTGATACAATGGCAAGCCGTCTGAATAATCTGTTTATGCTTACGAAGCTGGTCAGGGATAGAGGCAATTATGGCGTGCTGTCAGAACTGAATCTGATGGAAGCGGACTTGCTGCAAACGGATGTCACGGCAAGTGTGTATGAATTTCGAGATGGGAGGCATGGGAAAACGGAGGTCGAAAAACTGGAGTTTATCAGTTATCCGCTTATGGGATATGATTTTCATCTTTTTGGTAAAAATTTAGATAAACTGTATGATGAGGCGGAGAGAATTACGAGGTAGAAAATGGAGATAAGGGCGAAAAGATTAAAAGAGTTGGAGATGCCGACGAGGACGAGGTTATATGAGGTGGGGCATACCCGCGATATTACCGTGGAGGAAAGACATACGGATGATGGGAGTCTGGAGCAGGTAGTTTTGGAGTATATTGTGGAGGAAGGCGATGTAGAGTATTTTGCAAATGAGTACCGACCGGAAGATGTGCCGGAAACAGGAGCGAATGTTATAGATATCACAGCCGTAATGGTAAATCATATAGAGAAATGCGTCAAATGGCATTTATACGATATTAAGCGTACGCTGGCAGGAAAAAGTACGGTGGTTAAGCTTTATAATCAATGGAACTGCGGATTGCGTTATTTGCAGGAAAGTGTTTTGGCCCAGATTTTGGGTTATTGCGTAATTCCTGATTTAGGAGTTGTCACAAGGAATTATGATGAAGAGAGGATGAAACGTCTTAGAGATGAATATAAGAAGCGTTGTCATGAGACAGAAAGTAATCGGCAGAACATGACTTTGCCGCAGAGGAAAAGAAGGACCAAAATTGCAGAAGAACGCGCAGTATGGAAAGCGTCCCAAGCAATCTTAGATGGATATTTCCAAGCAGAGAATGGGAATGATACATATGAAATCTATATCAGGAAATTAGTTCATGAAAATGACGAAGTCTATAAAATGAAATTGTTAGTGTAAGGGAGGAGAAACCATGCAGGATATTTTAGATGTGAAATTTGATAAATTTATGGAAGATTTTAATCTTCGGAGTGATTCCCCAGAGGTAAACTGGAGAAGATTTGTCAACTATCATTTTTTTTCACAATTTCAGCCCGGGCGTCTTGATACAGATTTAGAGCTGTTTGATAAAGTCTGCACCCAATCTGCAGAATTTCCGCAGGTGCATGGGGCTTTTTTTTGATGAATGACCAGATTATTAGCGAGCCGCAGGATATAGATGATATTCTGCAGAGAGACCAAAAAGGATTGCTGGAACTTTATTTTCTGGTTGTCGGTAAAATGGATAATCTTATACAGCAGTTGGAAAGGCTCTTGCTTAATCTGGATGAGATGGGGAAAGGGGAGGAATGGATACAAATTTTAGCGTATGCAATGTCTCGGGAAGTTGTTTTGCGGTGGGAAGACAATCCTAAGCTGACGGTAGTATCTTACAGCACAGACAATGGGAAAGCTAAAGCAGGTTTTAGTGATAGAATCAGAAATGGATTCTCTGATGTAAGCAGTATTGCCATAGATAAGAGGCGTCTGCAGGATATTGTTAATTCCAATGAAAACAGTTATCGGGCTGAGTTGGTGTGTACCATAGCATCGCTCATACCAGGCGGAAGCGAAAAGCTAGGCAATGCCTATATCACGTGTATATCGGCTCAGGAATTGGTGAAACTGATGGTAACTTCGGATGGATTGCTCCGGCGGAATATGTTTGATGATAATGTGAGGGATTCACAGGGATATTCAGTCGTCAATCAAGAAATTTTATCAACTTTGAAAGAATATCCTGAGCGGTTTGTTCTATTTAACAATGGAATCACGATTGCATGTAAAACAATTAAACCGGAGAATGGGAAGTATGTGTTGGAGAATCCGCAGATTGTTAATGGCTGCCAGACCTGCAATATGATTTATCAGGCGTTTCGGGATGGTGTAGATCTTAAAGATATCCAGTTGGTTGCCAAGATTGTAGGCTCTAATATTGATGATGTGACCCAGGGGATTGTAAGAGGAGCGAACCGGCAAAATATTGTGTATGAGGAAGCATTTGAGACAATCAAAGGATTTCATAAAAATCTGGAAAAATATTTTGAACATAATCAGGTAAACGGTCATCAGAAAATATATTATGAGAGGCGTTCTAAGCAATATGTATCTAATGTGCAGATTAAGCCGCAGCAGATAATCAGCTTTCGAGGTTTGATTCAGAGTATGGCTGCCTTGTTCCTGAACCGTGTGGAGGATAGCCATAAGCATGAATATACTTTACTTAGGAAGTATAAAGATAATCTGTTCAATGATGCGCATTCCTATGAACCATATTATCTGGCGGCATTTTTATACTTAAATGTTAATGCTCTGTTTAGGGAGAATAAGCTTCCAAGAGGATTAAGAAGCTATAAAATGCACATTATGTTATTGATTAAAGAGATGAAAGGTGGTCTTTCGCCAGACTTGGCAGCGGTCGACATAGATAAATACTGTGAAAGGGTATTGGCTGCTTTGGAGGATGGGAAATTGGAAGAGGCTGCCTTAGCGGCATGCGAAAAATTTGAGGATATAAGAGAAAAGTGGGTTAGCTTAAAAGGAGAGAAATATAAGTATGGCATTAAAGACAGCACGGAGTTTCGGAATTTTCTTATGAAAGAGATTCACGGTCTGTCGGATGAGCGTGATGCAGAGGAACTGTACGTCGGACGTGTGATGAACGTAAAATATGATAAGAATAATACTTTATTTGGTTTTATCGAACATGTGCCGAATAATATTTTTTTTCATGAATTTGACAATCCTGATATTGATTGGTCATATATCGGCGAGAGGGTAAGCTATAAAATCGTCCGTAACAGGGACCAGGAGAGGGCGATAGATGTGCGGCTGATATAGGCAAAAGGACAGGCAGATGGGATGCCATGCTCAAAGCCGCCGAGACAGTGGATTAGCCGATTACTAAAAAACAGGATAAATCTGTAAATTTTCTTGACAAACAGTATAAAAACAAGTATAAATATGTTTGTAGGCAATTTTGAGGAGTAATTATAATGAAAATTGGGAACCGTTACTTAATAGAAATTGAACCACAACATAATTTAAAAAGAAAGAATCCAGAGGAGGAATTTTGTCATGAACAAAGCAGAACTTGTTGCAGCAATGGCTGACAAAGCCGAAATTTCCAAGAAAGACGCAGAGAAAGCCTTAAAGGCATTTACAGATGTCGTAGCTGAGGAATTGAAAAAAGGAGAGAAAATCCAGTTAGTTGGATTTGGTACTTTTGAAGTTTCTGAAAGAGCTGCAAGGACAGGAAGGAATCCCCAGACAGGTAAAGAGATGAATATTCCGGCTTCCAAGGCTCCGAAGTTTAAAGCCGGCAAAGCTTTGAAGGATATGATTAACTAATTCGCAGTTTCAGGTGAGAGATTTGAGAGGACTTTCAGAATGGAAGTCCTCTTTTCTGTCGGAGGGAGCAGCGTGGGCTTCCCGGAAATCAATTTTCAAAATACCTTTACGGCTAATTAGAATATCCATATATTGCTGGGGGACTGCATATGCCCAAAACAAACAATTCAGGGACGTTTTTAGCGTAGGCAAAATCCATTGCTTACGTAGACCTGACACGAAGGTTTTCCTGAGTGGCTTGGTCGCAGTCAGCAATTAGTTTGCCAAAGCGTTGTCCCGTTTGTGTGGGTATATGCGGCTTACAGCAATATAAAAAATAGATAGGTGTAAAGTTATTTTGAAAATTGATTTCTGTGTGCGGGCCTGCCCCATGTTGCTATAACAATAAGAAAGGAACCGATATGAGAGTAGACAAGTTTTTAAAGGTATCCAGGTTAATTAAGCGCAGGACCGTGGCAAATGAGGCCTGCGATGCAGGGAGGGTGCAGGTTAACGGCAAAGTAGTAAAAGCATCCCAGGATGTCAAAGCCGGTGATATCATTGAGATTGGATTTGGCACAAAAAATGTCAAGGTGGAAGTACTGGCAGTGCAGGATACCAGTAAAAAGGAAGAGGCAAAAGAACTCTTCCGCTATCTGTAAATGAAATAGGAATAAAATCTAACCTCCTTCATATATTTAAAAAGGACATACTTAATCCGGGAAGATGGAAGGAGGTTTTTGGATGGAAGAGAGAGCGGGGGCAGGCAATGCCAAGAGCGCCCATAAAGTCGTGATTTCCAACCGAAAGAGCGGCGTTTTAAGCGGTGTCATAGATGTGCTTTCCTTTGATGTGGGGGAAATCCTGCTGGAAACAGAGCTGGGCATGTTGATGATTAAGGGAAATGACCTTCACGTGAACCGCCTGACGCTGGAAAAGGGAGAGATAGATATAGAGGGGAAGATTGACAGCTTTACCTACTCAGACGTAAAAGCAGCCTCGAAAAAAAATGAATCTTTGCTGGGAAGATTGTTTAAATAATGGAAGTAAGTGCAGGGATTTTAAAAGAGGCGGATGTGCTGCTGGCATCATTTGCAATGGGTGTGCTGCTGCTGTTTGTCTATGATGTGCTGCGGATTGTCCGCAGGATTGTGCCCCATAAAATGTGGCTGGTGGGTGTGCAAGACCTGGTGTTTTGGATTTGCAGCGCGGTGGCGCTGTTTGCCATGCTGTACCGCGAAAACAGCGGCTACATACGTGGCTTTGTGATTGGCGGAGTCCTGGTAGGAATGCTGCTATACAATTTATTACTCAGTTCCTGGGTTGTGGCGGGAAGCGTATTCTTGCTGGAAAAAATTCTGTTTGTCCTTGGAAAGCCCCTGGTATGGACAGCCCGTCTACTGAAAAAACCGCTGGGTTTTGTAGGCAGGAAATTGAAAAAAATTATGAGGTTTCTAAAAAAAGAATTGAAAAAGATTTGGAAAACAGTTAAAATGGGGATATGCAAACTCTGATTTGCAGACAGCAAACAGACAATTCAGGATGGAAAGGTATTTTAATGGAGAAGCGTAATGAGGCAAGGAGAGCAGGTGCACAGAGAACCCGCATGAGACGGAAGAGAAAACAGAATAAGTCTGCAGTGTTGTGCGTATCCTTAATCACGCTTATGTTGTTGGGCGTAATGTCTGTGCAGATTCTTTCCCTGTACGGCAGGAATCAGTCTTATCAGGAGAAGGAACAGGAATTGCAGACGCAGCTGGAGTCAGAACAGCAGCGGCAGCTGGAGCTGAAAGAGTATGAAGAGTACGTGAAGACAAAGGAATACATAGAACAGACAGCTAAGACCAAGCTGGGTCTGGCTTATCCGAATGAGATTATATTTAAGGAGAAAGAGAAAGAAGATTAAGCAATGCACATGAATTTCTTCAAATGCTTAAACCCCTTAGAATCGCCATAAGCAGCGATTTTAAGGGGTTTTTTGTCTAAAAGTTTTTGATAACCTGTCCCGGATTTGACAAACATTTCAAATGTCTCTTTTTATAATAACTCCTGCACGTACAAAGCGGCAGGAAAAGGAGGATGAAATGATGAATAAATCTAAATGGAAAGAAATCGTGTTGTATGTATTGGCAATTGTTGTGGCAAAGGCAGAATTTGTAGGGTGTTACCCCTTGATTCCCGGTTTCTTTGCAGCAGCATTTATGGAAGAGGTAAACAGGACGCTGCTTTTGGTGTTCAGTATTTTTGGTATGGCGTTGTTTGTGCCGGTGCAGGCAATGGCAAAATATACAATGGTGATGCTGGTGACCGGAGTGGTAGTTAAGTTGGTAGAGTGGGCATACAAAAGCTGCCGTACTTATGTAGGGGCGGCAGCAGCCGGCGTAAGCGTCCTTCTGCTGACAGCAGCGGGGGAAGTGCTGCAGGTTAGCCGGCGCAGCGCAGTCTGGATGGGGTTGATGGAATCTCTGCTGGTTTCAGCCATGGTTGTGCTTCTCTCCCCGCTGCTCCATCGAATGCTGGAGGATAATTTGATGCCGCTGCGCTGGAAAAATGATGTGGAGCCGAGGACGCCGGAGCATGGAGAAAAGCTGCAGACTTATGCTAAGTCTTTCAGCGGGCTTTCCCAGATTTTCTCGCATATGCAACGGTTTAAAGGCAATTTTGAACCGGAGGAAATGGGGAAAATGCAGCAGGAACTGACCGGAAAAATCTGTATGGATTGTGAGCAGTGTGCTATCTGCTGGCAGGAGGAATCAAGTCCCATGTACGAGATTTTTTACCGGCTGTTTCATTCTATTGAAAAGCGGGGAACAGCAGAGGAAGAGGTGCATCAGGAACTGGCAGGTTACTGTCCGTATTCTGACAGTATTGTGGAGGAGGCGGTCGGCGTCTTTGAAAAAGCAAAACTGAACCTTGCCTGGTACAACCGTTTGTTGGAAAATCGTGGAATTATTGCCGAACAACTGGACGCCATGGCTTATATTATGGAGGATTGTGCCAGGGAGTACCGGGACATCAGCCAGCAGGAGGCCAGGCTTTTGGCAGCAGTTAAATACCGCCTGAAGGAGCGGGGAATACAGACGCGGGAAGTCCATCTTTATCAGAGGCAGAATGGGAGGATGTCTTTGCAGGTAAAGGCTGCCTCCAAGTGGGGAAACTGCGTACCGCTCAAAGAACTGGCCAAAGCGGTGGGTCAGGGTCTGAAACGTGACATGGTTCCAGGAAAATATACCCGAACGCTGATTGGCAAAGAGGAATCATTTCTTACGTTTGAGGAAGATACTTTATTCCATACGCTGCAGGGGGTTGCCAGGCTGACCAAAGACCATGCCCAGGTCTCGGGAGACAGCTTTTCGTTCCTCAACCTGGAAGGGGGCGAGTGCGTGATGGCGCTGTCTGACGGCATGGGTTCGGGAATCAACGCTTGTAAGGAAAGCGAAATGGTGATAGAGTTAATAGAGAAGTTTTTGGAATCTGGTTTCCAGAAGGAGACGGCAATCCGTATGATGAATTCAGCGATGGTCATCCAGGGTGAGGATGGGATTTTTTCTACTGTGGACATGGCATCGATGGATTTATACACTGGTATGTGCGAGTTTTATAAGATTGGAGCGGCATCAACTTTCATCAAACATGGAGAGGAGATAGAATGCATTTCCTCAGCAACTCTTCCGGCAGGAATTTTCCATCAGATTGAGATTGAAAAGACCAGTTGCCAGCTGCAGGACGGGGATTTTGTCGTGCTTTTGACGGATGGCGTATTGGATTACCTCAAAGTGCCGATGCCAGAGGATACCATGCGGGAAATTTTAGATACCATTGAGACCAATAATCCTGGGCAGATAGCAAAACAGATATTGGAGCGGATTCTTTTGTTCACTGCCGGTAAGGTACCGGATGATATGACGGTTTTGGTAGCCGGAATCTGGAAGAAATAAAAACTACAGGAGATAAACATGCAAAAGAAAGTTAGAAATTTTATGGAAGAGTATCATATGGTAGAAAGGGAAGATATTATTCTGGCAGCCGTGTCAGGGGGCGCAGATTCTCTTTGCCTGTTGCTGCTTTTACATGCGCTCTGCGGGGAGATGGAATACGCGCTTCGCGTGGTCCATGTGGAGCATGGAATCCGTGGGGAAGCAAGCCTGCAGGATGCCAGGTTTGTGGAAGAAATTTGCGGGAGATACCAGATTCCTTGTCGGATTTACCACTGTCAGGCATTGGAATATGCCAGAGAAAAGAAGCTGAGTGTGGAGGAAGCGGCGCGGAAACTCCGCTACCAGTTGTTTCGTGAGGCCGCAGAAGAGTTTGGCGCCAATAAGATTGCCGTGGCTCATAATCAAAATGACTGTGCGGAAACCATGTTGTTTCATTTGACAAGGGGGAGCGGACTAAAAGGTCTTTGTGGGATTTTGCCTGTGCGCGGGCAGATTATCCGACCGCTTTTGTGTCTGGCGCGGCAGGAAATTGAAGCCTGTCTTCAGCAATTAGGGCAGGATTTTTGTATGGATGAGACGAATGGGCAGCTTATGTATACCAGGAATAAAATCCGTCATCAGGTACTTCCACTGCTTACACAGGTGAATGATAATGCTGTATTTCACATGAATCAGGCGGCAAATGACGTGGCGGAAGCGGTGGAACTTATTGAGGGAATGCGGCTTTTGGCGGCGGAGAAATATGTCTGCGAATCTGCAGAGGGGGTTTGTATCTCGCAGAAATTGCTTGAGGAGCCGTCCCTGATTGTAAGGGAGGCGCTGCGCAATGTGCTGGCTGATACAGCGGGCAGCAGCAAAGATATCTCGCGGATACATGTACAGCAGATGTATGATTTGTTTGCGCGGCAGAACGGAAAAGTGGTGGAACTGCCATATAAAATGCGGGCGCAGCGAACATACGAGGGTATAATGCTCAGGAAAGACAGCGCGCAAAAATTGACAAATGCCTCGGCGCCAGGCGCTGGAAGCAGAGCGGCTGTGGAAAGTATATCAGATTCTGTGCGGTCAGTGAGCCTTACGCTTCCAATAGGGGGAAGTCTTGATGTTCCTTCCTATGGATATGAAATTTCCACGCGCTTATTGGAAAAATCTCCTCAAAATGAAGAAATTCCCAAAAAAATATATACGAAATGGTTTGATTATGATAGAATAAAAGGTACTACGCGATTAAAAACACGGCAGGAACAGGATTATCTGATAATCAATGCACAGGGAAACCGGAAAAAGATAAAGAAATACTTTATTGATGAGAAGATACCGGCATGTCAGAGGGACCATATTCTGCTTCTGGCAGATGATACCCATGTTCTTTGGGTTATCGGCTATCGCATCAGTGAGGATGTTAAAGTCACAGAACATACCAAAAGAATTTTAGAGATACGTGTAGATGGAGGAAGAGAGTGTGAGTGAGAAAGTTCGCGTCTTAATTTCAGAAGAGGAAATAGAGAAGAGAATTTGTGAGATGGGAAAAGAAATCAGTGAATTTTATCAGGGAGAGCCGGTTCACTTAGTGAGTGTTTTGAAAGGCGGCGTGTTTTTTACCTGTGAACTGGCAAAACGTCTGAGCATACCTGTATCCATTGATTTTATGTCTGTATCAAGTTATGGGAGCGGCACGAAGTCCAGTGGAGTGGTAAAAGTGGTTAAGGATTTGGATGAGGCCATCGAGGGCAAACATGTGCTGGTAGTGGAAGATATTGTGGATTCTGGCAGGACGCTCAGTTACCTGTTGGAAAACCTCAAGAGCAGAAAACCGAAAAGCCTGCATCTGTGTACGTTGCTGGATAAGCCGGAACGCCGGGTGACAGACGTGCATGTGGACTATACTGGATTTGAGATTCCAGATGAGTTTGTCGTGGGTTATGGGCTTGATTATATGCAGCATTACCGCAACCTTCCTTATATTGGGGTTGTGGAACTGAATGCTTAGAAATAGAAAGGAGATTAGGAATAGGCGATGAATAATCAGAGACGTTACCGGGCGTTTGGCGTATATATTGCAGTGATTATTATTTTGGGACTGCTGTGGATTTTGCGCGATAGTTCGTCTGGTTTTGGACAGAATGCCGTTTATAGTTATGGTCAGTTTGAACAGGATTTGGAATATGAGCACGTGGTATCTGTTGCCATTTCTCAGAACCGGGAAGTGCCGAGCGGCGAGGCGGCTGTGACTTTGAAGACAGACACGAAGAGGGTCACCCGCACCTTGTATGTTTCGGATGTCAATGCGCTGCAGGAGACTTTGAAATCGTATGATTTTAAGAATTTTACCGTGCAGGATATGCCGGAGGAGAACTGGCTGATATCCATATTACCCACGTTAATCTTGTTTGGCGTACTCTTTGTATTTTATATTATGATGACGAATCATGCGGCGGCTTCTTCCGGCGGGGGAGGCAAGATGATGAATTTTGGCAAAAGCCGTGCCAAGATGACGACGGATGAGAATAAGAAGATTAATTTCGGCAATGTTGCAGGACTCAAGGAAGAGAAAGAAGAACTGGAAGAGTTGGTGGATTTCCTGCGGGCGCCCAGGAAATATACCAAACTGGGGGCGAGAATACCCAAGGGCGTTCTTCTGGTAGGACCTCCGGGAACTGGTAAGACGCTGCTTGCAAAAGCGGTTGCCGGAGAAGCTGGCGTTCCGTTTTTCAGTATTTCGGGTTCGGATTTTGTAGAGATGTTTGTCGGCGTAGGAGCTTCCCGTGTGCGTGACCTCTTTGAGGAGGCGAAGAAGAATGCTCCCTGCATTGTGTTCATAGATGAGATTGATGCGGTGGCAAGACGACGCGGAACTGGGATGGGCGGCGGACATGATGAGCGGGAACAGACATTGAACCAGTTGTTGGTGGAGATGGACGGTTTTGGCGTCAATGAGGGCATTATCGTGATGGCCGCCACCAACCGTGTGGATATATTAGACCCCGCAATCATGCGTCCGGGACGTTTTGACCGCAAGGTGCATGTGGGACGGCCGGATATCGGCGGCAGGGAAGAAATTCTCAATGTCCATGCCAAGAATAAACCGCTGGGAGATGACGTGGATTTGAAGCAGATAGCTCAGACTACGGCGGGATTTACCGGCGCTGATTTGGAAAACCTGCTCAATGAGGCAGCAATTGTTGCGGCAAAGGAAGACCGCGCTTATATTATCCAGAGCGATATCCGCAAGTCTTTCGTGAAGGTAGGAATCGGTTCGGAGAAAAGGAGCAGAATTATTACGGAGAAAGAAAAGCGGATTACTGCATATCATGAAGCAGGCCATGCGATTCTTTTCCATGTGCTGCCGGACGTTGGCCCCGTGTACTCTGTGTCGATTATCCCTACCGGAGTGGGGGCGGCAGGATATACTATGCCGCTGCCGGAGCGAGATGAATTGTTCAACACCAAAGGCAGGATGCTGCAGGAGATTATTGTGGATCTCGGCGGCAGGGTAGCAGAGGAAATGATTTTTGATGATATTACCACAGGCGCCTCTCAGGACATCAAACAGGCGACTGGAGTGGCAAAAGCAATGGTGACGAAGTATGGAATGTCTGAAAATGTAGGGCTGATAAATTACGACAATGATGATGACGAGGTGTTTATCGGCAGGGATTTAGCACATGCGAGAGCTTACGGCGAGAATGTGGCAGGCATCATTGACCAGGAGATTAAGCGCATCATTGATGAGTGTTATCAGAAATCAAGAAACATTTTGTCGGAACATGAGACGATTCTCCATAAATGTGCAGACCTCCTGTTAGAGAAAGAGAAAATCAGCAGAGATGAGTTTGAAGCGCTGTTTGAAGGATGATTTGTGAATATTGCTATGGGAATTGGCTGGGGCAGAAAAAAGTGCCTGTACAAAACATACAAAAACAATTTGCATTTTTTGTGAAGTTTGTGCACACTTATTGAGGACTTTATGGTACTATAATTACTGTAAAAACCCCCCAATACATTATATAATTTTTGCTACACCCCATAGTAAAAATACCTTCTCCTAAAAAGGCAGCTTTCAGAGCTGCCTTTTTTATCTTACAGAAAATCTAATTTGATATAATAAGAAACTGTATACCTTGTACCATAAGAAAGAAGAGGTATCATTTATGAAAGAATATTCTATTTATGAGTTGAGCCAGAGACAACAATATATGATGCAGATGCGCCCCCTGTTACGTAAACATGCAATGTTTTCTGACGGAACCAGAGATTACCGGAATCCGCCGGAGCCGGATGTGAATGAAATGGTAACCATCCGTTTCCGTACATCGAAGGATAATGTGGATGTTGTGTGGCTGTGCACCGGCGACAAGAAAGCTGCCATGAAAAAAGAGGAGACAGAGGGACCTTTTGATTATTATCAGATTCAGGTGCAGTTGGGCGAAGAGCCGTATCATTACTATTTTGAGGTTGTCACAGGAATGCTGCATTGTTTTTATGACAGGATGGGTGTGACGCCGCAGGTGCGCCACGAATATGATTTTGTGATAGTACCGGGATTTTCTACGCCGAACTGGGCGAAGGGCGCTGTAATGTATCAGATTCTGGTGGACCGTTTCTACAATGGAGACCCATCGAATGACGTGCTGACCAATGAATATTACTATATTCAGGTATACAGCCAGAAGGTGGATGATTGGAATAAATGCCCGGCAAATTTTGGTGTAGGAGAGTTCTACGGCGGAGATTTGGCAGGCGTCATCCAGAAACTGGATTATCTGCAGGATTTGGGAATTGAGGTTTTATATTTCAATCCGCTCTTTGTATCTCCGTCTAACCATAAGTACGATATTCAGGATTACGATTATATTGACCCGCATTATGGGGTGATTGTGGAGGATGGCGGGGCGCTGCTGTCCTCGGGAGAGACGGACAATACTCAGGCAACCAGGTATATCAAGCGTGTATCTGACCATCGGAATCTGGAGGCGAGCAATGCTTTGTTCGCCAAGCTTGTGGAGGAAGCGCATAGGCGCGGCATGAAGGTAATTCTCGATGGTGTGTTTAACCATTGCGGTTCTTTTAATAAATGGCTTGATAAGGAACTGATTTATGAACGGGAGATAGGTTATGCAACCGGAGCTTATGTCTCGGCTGACAGTCCCTACCATAACTTTTTTCAATTTTATGATGAGAACCGCTGGCCTTATAATGGCAGTTATGACGGCTGGTGGGGACATGATACGCTTCCCAAGCTGAACTATGAGAATTCTCGGGAATTGTATGATTATATATTAGATATTGGCAGGAAATGGGTATCTCCGCCTTATAACGCGGATGGCTGGCGTTTGGATGTGGCGGCAGATTTAGGGCATTCTGTGGAGTTTAACCATAATTTCTGGCAGGATTTCCGCAAGGCGGTCAAGCAGGCCAATCCAGAAGCAATCATACTGGCGGAGCATTACGGTGACCCGGTGGAGTGGCTGCGCGGCGACCAGTGGGACACCGTAATGAATTATGACGCATTTATGGAGCCTTTGACCTGGTTCCTTACCGGAATGGAGAAACACAGTGATGGTTACCGTCAGGATATGCTGGGCAATTACCAGAATTTTGAGGGAGCGATGAATTATTATATGACGCGGTTTTTGACGCCGTCTCTGCAGTGCGCTATGAATGAATTGTCCAACCACGACCATTCCCGCTTTCTGACCCGTACCAACCACAAAGTGGGCAGGGTTGACCGGCTGGGAAGCGCGGCAGCGGGTGAGGACCTGAACAAAGGCGTCATGAAAGAGGCCGTGGTAATGCAGATGACCTGGCCGGGGGCGCCCACTATTTATTATGGGGATGAGGCTGGGGCTGTTGGCTTTACCGACCCGGATAACCGCAGGACTTATCCATGGGGGAATGAGGATCAGGAACTCTTGGCTTTTCATCGTGACATCATCCGCATCCATAAACAAAATCAGGCATTCCGCACCGGTTCCCTGAAATTTCTGGGTGGGGATTACCAGGTGATGTGCTACGGACGTTTCACGCGTGAGCAGCAGTTTGTGGTTGTCATCAATAACGATTACGTGGAGCGCTGCATGGAGTGGCGGGTATGGCCTGCCGGCATGGAACGTGAGACCAGGCTGGAGCGTATGATAATGACGACGCCGGATTCTTATTCGCTGGAGTCAGAGATTTACCGGGTGACGAATGGGCGCCTGAATATTACCCTTCCGCCCAATTGTGCGGTGATTCTCAAGAACATCGGCAATGAGGAACGGTTGGAGTTTTAGAGGAGCATGTGTTATGATTCGTTTTTTGGATGCGGAAGTATTTGCGGTGCAGAGAAGTGAGGCTGTTTATGAATTGGTAAAATATGCTTATTTGCAGAAAGAGTATATTGATAATATTTTTGTAGTTTATAATGAGGATGGAAGCTATCATGGAGTTATCACATTTGACAGCTTCCGGCAGGCCGTTGAGTCTGAGGATACGGAAGGATATATATTCAGTAAGAAATGGGTTCTGGCGTCTGATGATGATAACATGTGGTCGGAATTAAAAAATATGATCAGAACGTCTGGAATTCGCAATGCAGTCATCCCGGTCTTTAATGCCCGGGATGAAATTTTGTACTTTGCCTATGACGACCAGGTTCCCGTCCATGAGAAGGCAGAATGTATACTGGAGGATCTGGAAAGCATGGAAGATGGCATATTGTGCAGGTTCTTTGCGGAAGCCTATCCGCAGGTGAGAAGGGTGCGGATACATGTTTTCATTGGAAGATGTAAAGTTTTTTCTTAGTAATGGTACAGTTAAGATGATGGTGATAATTACAAATTTAGGAAATATTTCATATCTTGTAAAAAAGGAAAACTACAACCGCAAAAAAGCGATAGAAATATTTAATAATGCGGTTAGTATGCATAATAAGGGAAGTAATATACGTGATTACCAAAAAGCTGTATCACATTTTCTTTCTATTTGCCATGAGGCCAATATTGTATATGAAGATTGTTAGGAGGGATTGATATGACTGAAAAAGTTATTTTAAGCGAGAAATTAGAAGATAACAAAGCTGCCGCTGAATGGGGGATGAAACAGGCAGAATTGATTAAGAAAAGTGAAGAAATAACGCAAAGGCTAGTGGAAAAATATACATCGATTATATTATCACGTAAATATGAAAGAAACAGTTAGCAGTAAGGATAGTCATAATTTTAGTCATATCCTGTATTGTCAAGCAGCTATTATTTTTCGTTTTTGGGCAGCGATGTGCGTTACATGCTTACAGTATATGGAACGGCGGGGCAGCTTGCCCAGATACAGCAGTCTTTCCGGCATATTTTTCCTGTTCTTTTCTGTATTATCGTTGTAATCGCGTTTGCAGCATCTGGGATTTATTCACATCTAATTACGAAGCCGGTTTTAAGGTTTAGCTATATATCAGCGAAGATGTCTGATCTGCAATTGGAATGGAAACTGGAAGGAAACCGGAACGATGAATTGGGAATATTGGAAAAAAGCCTGAATGCATCATCGCATAAGCTTGCAATAAAGGACAGTTGGAAGGGATGTTATTGGGGGTGGGGGCTTATAAGAACCATGAAAAGTATTTGTCAAGGTCTTTGGAGGTTGCTAATACCCTTGAAACGATGGTGCAGGAGATTTTAACTGTTTCAAGGCTGGAAACAGGCGATGTAAATTTTGATTTGCCTGTGTCACCGTTATCAATGGCAATATTCAATTCGCTAGGAAAATCAAAAAAATCCTTGCAAGAACCAGGAACATGTGCTATAATCTAATACGGTCAAGGGCAAAAGCGAAAAGTTAATTGCCCTTGCATATGGATGGATTCCCGAGTGGCCAAAGGGGGCAGACTGTAAATCTGTTGGCAACGCCTTCGAAGGTTCGAATCCTTCTCCATCCATTGAATAGATAAATAAACAGTGGGGAAAAACCAAAGCGGTTCGAATCTTTCTCCATCCATTTAACTTTATTATGAATTTTGATGACTGCCTTTTCTAAACGAAGAGGCAGTTTTTTATCTTATAGGAAGGACCTTGTCACGCTAAAGCGTGAAAGTGCCTTTCCTATAAGATAAAAATAATATGCGCACTCGGCGCGTCAAAGTGTGCAAACCGTCTCCGTTTCACTGCGGTCCGCGCTAAACGGACATCTGCCAGATGTCCAGCGCCCCCAAGAATGGGGGTTGGGGGTTGAAGTGGGCTTGTTCGAGTGTTGAGAGACAGAAAAGGCAAAATGCTCAAAAATGCGTAATTTTTCATCGGAAATGCATACAAACTGCCGACATAAAATTATATAATATAGTATCATATATAAAAAATATGGAGGAGGGGACGAAATGATGAAAAAACATTGTAAGAAATTGACAAGAGCTAAAAATGCATTTTTGACCGTTTTGCTTTCTGCCAGTATGGCTGTGGGAGGTATCGGGCTGGCAGCGCCGTCAGTCAGCCAGGCTGCGGATACAGCCGGGGAAGTGAAATGGGTGATGTCGCAGGAAGGGAAATACATGCAGGACAAGGGGACATTGAAGACGACTGCATGGGATGACAGTAACCACAATGATCTGTATATCGATGTGGATGAGAACATTACATATCAGGAGATGGCACAGAATATCTGGGGCGGCTGCTTTAATGAGCGTGGATGGCACAAGCTGCAGATGCTGACGGAGGAGGAACGGAACCATATCCTGGACTTGCTGTTTGACCCCAATGAGCCGGAGGGGCTGCATCTGACAATGGCGAGGATGCCCATAGGTTCCAGCGATTTCGCGATGGATTTATATTCGCTCAATGAGACGGAGAATGATTATGAAATGGTGAATTTTTCTATAGAGCGCGATAAGGAGATGCTTATCCCTTATATCAGGGAAGCTTTGAAGCGTCAGCCGAACCTGAAAATCTGGGCTTCCCCCTGGTCCCCGCCGTCCTGGATGAAACAGGAGGGTGAAAATAATACTGCGCCCCATAAGAATCTGATAGGAGGCTGGTTCCATGGCACGGAGGAGAATTATAGGGCATATGCTTTGTATTTCCGCAAATTCATCGAGGCGTATGACAAGGAAGGCGTCGAAATCTACATGGTGTCTCCCCAGAATGAGCCGACCATGTGGACGCTCTATTCTTCCTGCCGCTGGACGGGTGAATGCCTCCGCGATTTCCTCAAATACCTCGGACCGCAGATGGAAGAGCTGGGTGTGCAGATTTATCTGGGAACGTTTACGAACTCCGATGACAGCCTGATGGACCCCACGCTGAATGATATGGAGGCAAGGAAATATATTTCCGGCATCAATTTTCAGTGGTGGTCTTACAACAAGGCACGTTCGCTGTTCCATACAGGATTCAACCAGGGCATGATGCAGTCGGAGACCATGTGCGGCAACGGCAACAATGACTGGCAGTATGCAGAGTATCAGTTTGATGTCATGTATATGTATTTTTCTTATGGCATTTCTGCTTATAATATGTGGAATCTTGTATTGGAATGGGACGGCGAGAATCCCGGAGGGTATAATACGGCGACGCCGCCATGGCCGCAGAATGCGCCGATAACGGTGAACGAAACGACCAAGAAATATACCATCAATCCCCAGTATTATAATATTAAGCATTATACCGATGCTGTAAGGGCAAATGCACGCAGGATTGAGAGCAGCGGTACCTATAATCAGGAATATATTCCGAACACGAATGCTGATAAGGAACAAGACTCCGTTTATTCCGCCGAGCAGCGTGAAATTGCATTCCGCAATGCAGACGGAACGATTTCCTTGCTGGTCAAGAATGGAAGCAACAGTGCGAAGACGGTAGATATCAATTTTAACGGACGTAAGGTGACAGCGGAACTCCCTGCGCATTCCATCCATACCTTTACCGCTCAGGGAACGCCCCTAACCGGCAATGAGAAGGATATGAGGCAGATTCTCTCTCAGGATAAGATTGTTTCCATCAAGAATGCCGAGACGGACAAAGCGCTCTGCATCAACGGCGGCGGCGCGGCAACGCTTTCCAAGGTATTTGTCTGGGATTACAGCGGCCAGGCGAACCAGCAGTGGTACCTTCAGCCGGCCAAGGTGGGGACACAGGAGACAGTGAAACTGATGAACGTTAAGAGTTTCCATCTGGCAGCGGTGGACGGCGGCTCTTCCAATGACGGAGCGGAATTGATTATCTGGCAGGATACTGGGGAAGATAACCAGAACTGGGTGATGGAGGAAAGCGGAGAGTACGTGAAGTTTAAAAATGTAACCAGCGGCCTGTACCTGGCATTTTCCGCAGACGGCAAGGCGATACAGACGGCAGCCAGCGCTTCCATGCTTCAGCAGTGGAAGGTGGACAATGCTTATGCTTCTGAGGGAATCCCGGCTGTTGCCTCCGTCAGCGTAACGCCTCAGGAAAAGGCAATGGCTGTGGGAGAGAGCCAGCAGTTTGCGGCAGCTGTGGCAGCAGTAAATGGCGCGCCGGAGACGGTGGACTGGACGATAGACGGAAACAACAGTTACAGTACATCTATCAGCAGGAATGGACTGTTAAAAATAGCTGCGGATGAGACGGCAAGCCAAATAACAGTCAGAGCAACATCTACGTTTGATAATGCGAAGTCCGCGAAAGCGCTTGTGACGGTAGGGGCAGCAGGGATAACGCCCGAGGTCATTTCGGTAAGCGTTACTCCCAAAACGGCAAGTGTGCAGGCAGGAGCGGCGAAACAGTTCCAGGCTCAGGTTGTCGCTTCGGGCGGTGCGCCATCCACCGTGAATTGGAGCGTCAGCGGCAATGCCAGCAGCCAGACAAAGGTTAGCGGCACCGGTTTGCTGACAGTGGCGGCAGATGAAACAGCAGCCAAGCTGACCGTAAAGGCGGAATCTGCGTTTGACAAGACCAAATATGATGTGGCAACGGCGACAGTGGTGAAAGCAGCGGCGGCAGAGAAGCCGGTACCTGGGAAAAATACCACCCACAAGGTGGGGACGCTGTATTATAAAGTCACCAATTCAGCGCCCGCAAACGGTACGGTGACTGTGACCAAACCGGCAAAGAAGACGTACACTTCTGTCAATATTCCGGCTACCGTGGATATCAACGGATATACTTTTAAAGTCACAGCAGTCGGCAAAAAAGCATTTTATAAGAATACGAAGCTGAAAAAAGTTACTGTGGGAAATAATGTTACCAGGATTGGGACCTCTGCATTTGCTTCTAATAAGAAGCTGACAACAATCACGCTTGGCACAGGAATTACTGTGATTGACAGCAAGGCATTCTATCAGGATTCCAAACTAAAGACTGTAAATATTAAGGCCAAGAAGTTAAAAACCGTGAAAAAACAGGCATTCAAAGGCATTGCGGGCAAAGCAAAAGTCAGTGTTCCTAAAAATAAAGTAAAAAGCTATCAGAAGCTGTTAAAGAAAGCTGGGCTTCCTGCCAAAGCAAAAGTGAAATAAATATTGGGATAAACTGGGAGGGAAAGAATGATTTTCCCTCCCGGTTGATTTTCTTCTTGACACCTTATTTTTGAAATCGTATACTAGATATAGTGGTATCAGTGTGCAAAAGCACACATTTTTAAAAAGAGGTGGAAACAATGGGAGAAGGAATGCTGTCAGGAGAAGACATCCACAGTTTTGCAGACGCATCCCTGGAGATTATTCTCAGGTTTGACGGGGATGGCAGGATTTTTTATGCGAACGCCTTGGCTAGGGAAGAGCTTGGGTATGGGGAGGAGTTGGAGAAGCTGGGGCTGGACAAATTGCTTCCGGCGGAACTCCATCAGGAAGAAGGGGGATTTCCCCTGGAAGCTGCGCGGGAAATGACAGAGGGCATGATGTACCGTAAGAACGGGACTTGTTTCCCGGTGCGTATGGCCGTCAAGGCAGGCAATGGGCAGAACCTTTTGTTTGCCATCAATATTGCCAAACTGAAAGAGACAGAGCGTAAGCTTGTCCGTATGAAAGAGGAGATGGAGGAGACGCTCAAAGTCCGCAATGAATTTGTGGCGAACGTGACCCATGAGCTGCGGACGCCGGTCAACGGAATCCGCGGTCATGTGACGAATCTCCTTGAGAATGGGGTGACGCCGGAGGTAAGCAATACGCTGGATATCATCATCCGCTGTTGTGACAATATGTCTGCTATCATCAACAACATTTTGGATTTTTCGAAACTTGAGGCGGGCAAGTTTGTCATTGAGCAGAAGGAATTTAATTTCTATAAGATGATAAACCATACGGTAGAGACGAATATCCCGGCAATCAACGCCAAGGGCCTGCGCATCATGGTCAATATCGATAAGACAATTCCGGAATACCTGATTGGCGACGAGCTGCGGCTGACGCAGATATTGAACAATTTCCTGTCTAACGCAGTGAAGTTTACCAGCGTAGGATATATTAATATAGAAGTCACGAAGACCGTGCAGTTTGACGATGAGATTGAGCTGTTTTTTGTCGTATCTGATACAGGCATCGGTATTTCCCCAGAGGAACAGGATAAGCTGTTCAAGAGCTTTTCCCAGGTAGACGCCTCTATTACAAGGAAATACGGCGGAACCGGGTTAGGGCTTGCGATTACCAAGCAGCTGATTGAGCTGATGCAGGGCAGCGTCCATCTGGACAGTGAAAAAGGGAAAGGAAGCAGTTTTTCATTTTCTGTTCGCCTGCATGTGGCGCAGAAGGCCAAGGAAGAGCAGCAGGCCGTTGAACAGTTTGAGTTCATCAACCAGAATCAGGAGCTTCCTGGATTTGACAGCGTGGAGAAGTTTTTCCAGTTTGGCACGCCGGAAAACGTGCAGGAAATCAAGGGGAAGATGGAGAAGCTGATTTTGTGCATGGAGGTAGAAGCTTGGGACAAAGCGGAGAACTTTGCACATAATATAAAGGAATTGATGGAACAGGCGCCAAAGGATTTAAAAAGGGCTGCTTTCCGCCTGGAAATGAATGTGCGGAAGGGAGACCACGACAAGAGCGTGGAGCAGTATGAGAATTTGAGGGCTGTGTTTGAGGAAACTATCGGAGGGATGTAAGATGGGAAATATAGGCAAATCCGAAAAAGTACCGCAGATTCTGATTGTGGACGATGTGGAGACAAATCTGCTTATCCTGGAGAATATCATAGAAGGAATGGGCTACATACCCAGATGCGCGTCGAACGCATCGGAGGCGGCGGTATTGATTTCAGAGAGCCGCCCCCAGCTGGTTCTGCTCGATGTGTTCATGCCGGAAATGGACGGCTATGAATTCTGTGAGCGTCTGAAAAGCAATCCGCTTACCAGGGATATTCCCGTGATATTTATCTCAGCGGCAGATTCCAGCGAGGATAAGGTGCGGGGATTTAAACTTGGAGCGGTAGATTATATCGGCAAGCCATTTGAGGTCACTGAGGTCACGATGCGGGTGAATAACCACCTGAAGCTGTACGAAATGCAGAAAGAGCTGGAACTGAGCAACCGCAGGCTCCACAGTGTAATCAGCAGCCAGGCCAGGAGGATTGAGGATGAACAGAAGAACATCCTTTATGCACTGGCAGCGCTTACGGAACAGCGTGATTCCGACACGGCGAATCATATGGAAAACGTGGCGTATAATTGCCGGCTGCTGGCACAGAGCCTACAGTTCAGCCCTGAATTTGCCGAAGATATATCAGAGGGTTTTATCAATACCATCGAAGTCGCATCCAGACTTCATGACATCGGTAAGCTCCGTGTCCCCACGGATGATGAAGTTGAGGAGCCAGGGCAGGAAGGAGAGGAGAAGCAGATACGGCACCATGCGGAGCAAGGGGCGGAAATTTTAGAGAGAGTGTACCAGAATACGCCGGAGAACAGCTTTTTGCCGATGGCGGTTGAGATTGCCCGTTACCATCATGCCCGCTGGGACGGAAGCGGTTACCCGGGAGGTATATCCGGGAAAGACATCCCGCTTTCTGCAAGGATAGCCATTGTCGCGGATAATTACGATACCCTCACCGGGGAAGAGGGGCAGGCGGGGACTTACAGCCCGCAGGAAAGCATCCAGATTATCATAGAGGAAAGCGGCACATACTTTGACCCGGATATTGTTGATGTATTTGTGAAAATCAGGAACCAATTACGGCACAGCAGGCCGGCGGAAAACTGAGTTTTGCCGAAGGGAAAAGCGATTGGCCGGCATATGCCAAAATTTAACAAGAATTGACAAGCAAAAAGAAATATAGTATCATAAAACGAATAGGAAAATGAGCTTTTGGAAGGAGCTTGTATCGCAGGGAAGATACTAATTTGATCGGTAGAAATTTTGAAATGATAGGAGTAAGTCAAGATGATTACAGATAGTGAATTTCACCGGGTTGTAGGGTATGTCAAACATACAACCGGAATCGATCTTAGTGAGAAACGAGTATTGATCAATGGGAGATTGGAAAATTATATTTTAAGGAATGGATACAATGGTTTTGACGAGTATATGGCGAAGGTGGAGCATGACCCGGCCGGGAATGAGGCGAGGAACCTCATCAATGCCCTGACCACCAACCATACATATTTCATGCGTGAATTTGAGCATATGGAATTCTTGCGTCAGAAAGTGCTTCCGACGCTCAAAGCCAAGGAAGCGGCAAGGAAAGATTTGCGGATTTGGTCTGCGGCGTCCTCCACGGGCGAGGAGCCATATACGATAGCCATGGTGCTGAAAGATTATTTCGGGCTCGATCACTCCGGATGGGATACGAAAGTACTGGCGACTGATATTTCCACAAAAGTCCTGCAGCATGCACAGCGGGGCAAGTATCTTGCGGAACAGATTGAGCCGCTGCCGGAGAAATGGCGCAGGAGGTTCTTTGACAAACTGAATGAAGAGGAATACCAGGCCAAGAAGGAGCTGCGGGATGAAGTGATTTTTCGGCAGTTTAATTTGATGAACCCACTTCCGTTCAAAAGACCGTTCCATGTTGTGTTTCTGCGGAATGTGATGATATATTTTGATGAGGAGACGAAGCTTCAGCTGCTTCGTAAAATATATGATTTTCTGGAGCCGGGAGGCTATCTGTTCATTGGGACGACAGAAGCAATTAACAGAAAAGGGACAGCTTTTAAGTATGTCGAGCCGTCAATCTATCAGAAATAGAGAGTAGGAGAATCAGATGAAAAAGATTAGAGTGTTAGTAGTGGATGATTCTGTACTATTTCGCAATTTGCTGGTGCAGAGTCTGAGTGAGGATCCGTACTTAGAGGTTGTGGCGCAGGCAGGGGATGCTTATGCAGCAAGGGATGCTATTATAGAATACCGCCCGGATGTGATGACTTTGGACGTAGAGATGCCCCGTATGGACGGTATTCAGTTTCTGAGAAAGCTGATGCCGCAATATCCTTTGCCGGTAGTGGTAATCAGTGCATTGGATGCCAGGGTGTTTGATGCCATGGAGGCTGGGGCAGTAGACTTTGTGTGTAAGCCCAACACTGTAGACCGCACAAAGGTCAGTGAATTTATCCGCAAAGAATTGGGGACAAAGATTAAGATTGCTTCCACCGTTAAGGTGGGGAATTTGAAACGTGTGGAGTCTTATCCGGTGAATGGCGTTTCCGCAGTCAAGAAAGACATGGTGATTGCCATTGGGGCTTCTACCGGAGGGACAGAAGCAATATTTGAAGTGGTAAAACAGTTCCGCACGGATATTCCGGGCGTGGTAATTGTACAGCATATGCCTCCGGGATTTACGGATATGTATGCCAATCGTTTGAATAATCAGTGCCAGGTGGCAGTGAAGGAGGCAGTTACAGGCGATAAAGTTCTTCCGGGGCGCGTACTGATTGCGCCGGGAGATAAGCATATGCGTTTGGTAAAGGTAAACGGTGTTTACCAGGTGGAATGTAAGGCAGGGGAAAAGGTAAGCGGCCATTGCCCTTCCGTGGATGTCCTGTTCTCTTCTGTGGCTAAGACGGCAGGCAAGGATGCGCTGGGTGTCATCCTTACCGGTATGGGAGGCGATGGAGCGAATGGCCTTTTGGAAATGCGCAAGGCAGGAGCCAAGACAATTGGACAAAATGAGGCTACCTGCGTGGTATATGGAATGCCCAAAGTTGCATATGATATTGGAGCGGTCCAACATCAGATGGAACTTTCGAGTATAACTAATAAAATATACGGTTTACTTAAGACCAATTAGAGGAGGAAAGCAAATGCGCAGCATTTTTTAAGAGGCTTTCCGACGAGATGGCAGGCGCCGTGAAGCGGTACGTGCCGATTACCTTAGAAAGGAGAGAGAATTGATGAAGATTTTATTGGCAGAGGATGATTTTGCGAGCCGTAAGTTCATGTCAAACTATCTGGGAAAATATGGAGACTGTGACATTACCGTTGACGGTGAAGAGGCAGTGGACGCATTTCTCATGGCGTTGGAGGATGGGGAACCGTATGACTTGATTTGTCTTGACGTGATGATGCCTGTCTTAGACGGCTATCAGGCATTAAAAGCAATCCGCGATATTGAGAAGGAACGACGGATTCAGGGGAATGACGGCGTCAAGATTATCATGACGACTGCACTGAATGAGCAACGTAATGTGAACAAGGCTTTCGAGATGGGCTGTACAGTTTATTCTGGTAAACCCATTGATTTGGACAAATTTGAAAAAATCTTAAAAAAATTGGAACTTATAAAATAAGCAAAATTACATTGTAGAAGAAAGGAGGCGGGAAAATGGGAGAAGATTTTAATACAGACAGTATGCTGGATATGTTCCTGTATGAGAGTGAGCAGCTTTTAGAAACCCTTGACAGTACAGTGCTGGAAAAAAAGGATGAGGAATGTTTTGATGAGGAATCCATCAACGAGATATTCCGTGTTATGCACACAATCAAAGGTTCTTCCGGTATCATGATGTATGAAAATATCACGAAAGTGTCCCATAAACTGGAAGATGTATTTTATTATCTGAGAGAATCTCATCCAGAGAATGTTCCGCATTTGGAGTTGGTAGACCATGTGCTGGAGGTATCTGATTTTATCACCGGGGAGCTGGAAAAAATCAAGAGCGGTGAAACACCGGATGGTGATGAGAGTAAACTTGTGGAAGAGATTGATAAATTTCTGACAAAAGTGAAAACCGGAATTTCCCAAAAGGGTGAGGAACTGCCCCCGGAAAATACTTATGTGGAACCCAACCAGTTCTATATAGCGCCTACAGGAAGTGAAAGCAGCAAATATTACAAGGTATCAATTTATTGGCGCGGTGATACTCAAATGTGTAATATACGTGCCTATACGGCTGTGTATGCTTTGAAAGAGGTAGCAGAGGATTTACAATATATTCCCGATGACATTATCAGTAATGAAGCCAGCAGTGATGTGATTCTGGAAGATGGATTCCATATGCTGATACAATGCCAGTGTTCTAAGGATGATATAAAAGCCGCGATTGGCGAGACATCCGGTATGGAACGCGTGGAAATCAACGACTGCACGAAGCAGGAGTTTGAGATGGGCTTCCATGAGCCAGAGGAGCATCCGATTGTCATTGAATTGGATGACAAAGAAAAAGCGCCGGAGAAGAAGCAGGAGAAAAAAGAACCGGTGCCTGGCGATTATGTCATTAAGAGCAAAGAGGCGGGCAAAAGCAAGAAGCTGGCGAAGAATCAGCCTAAGCAGCAGCCCAAGCAGACTTATATCAGCGTGAATGTGGATAAGCTTGATTCGCTGATGGATATGATTGGCGAACTTGTTATTTCTGAGGCGACTGTGCTTCAGAACCCGGATTTGAAGGTGCCGGGATTGGAACTTTCAAATTTCCAGAAGTCAGCCAGCCAGCTCTCCAAGATTACCACGGAGCTGCAGGATGTTATCATGTCCATGCGTATGATGCCGCTGACGAATACGTTCCAGAAGATGAACCGTATTGTTTTCGATGTGTCCAGGAAGCTGGGCAAGGACATTGAGCTTGAGGTCATCGGTGAGAACACAGAAGTGGATAAGAACATTATTGAGCATATTTCCGACCCATTGATGCATTTAGTGCGTAATTCTGTGGACCACGGAATTGAGTCCAAGGAAGAGCGTCTTGCAGCAGGCAAGAACCCTAAAGGGAAGATTACGCTGGAAGCGAAAAACGAAGGTGGAAAAGTATATATTATTGTTCGGGATGACGGCAAGGGCCTGAACAAGCAGGCGTTGTATGACAAAGCAAGGAATAATGGCCTGATTGGCAACCGTGCCATGTCTGAGTTTACCGAGAAAGAAATTTACCAGTTTATTACTTTTGCCGGATTTTCCACGAAGGAGCAGGTTACAGAATATTCAGGCCGTGGCGTAGGTATGGACGTTGTGGTGAAGAATATTCAGGCTGTGGGCGGTAATCTGGAGATTGACAGCGTTGAGGGCGGCGGAAGCGAAATGACGATGAAGATTCCGCTGACATTGGCAATTATCAATGGCATTGTCATGCAGGTTGGCAACTCTACGTTTGTTGTGGAGACAAATGACATCAAGGAATTTGTCAGGGTCACCAAGGATATGCTGGTGAAAGAGCCGGACGGAGAAGAGTATATTATGCTCCGTGAAGAATGTTACCCCTTTATTCGCCTGAACCGCCGGTATCATCTGGATGATTCCAAAGCGGAGATTGAAGATGGTATTGTAGTGGTATTAGAGCATGAGAATAAGAATGTCTGCGTATTCATTGACCAGTTGATTGCGGAACAGGAAATTGTGGTAAAACCCATTCCTTCTTATATCAAGAAGGTTCAGGGATTATCCGGCTGTACGCAGCTTGGAGATGGAAGCATCGCATTGATTCTCGATATTGCAGGCTTGATTGCCGGAGAGGAGAAAAAGTAGGATATGTCAGAAGAATTGGATTTGATGGATGATTTGGACGGCAGGGAAGATACCCAGAAAGGCATGTTCATGACATTCCAAATTGCAGATGAATGTTACGGTATCGCCATTACATACGTGCAGGAAATTGTGGGAATTCAATCCATAACGGCAGTCCCGGAGACAGAAGATTATATCCGGGGACTGATTAATATCCGAGGAAAGATTATTCCGGTCATTGATGTGAGAGTGCGGCTTAAACAAGCTCCTCGTGAGTACACGGACCGAACCTGCATTATAGTAACTGGCGTAAAATCGACAGTTGTAGGGTTGATTGTTGATGAGATTGCGGGAGTTATTACCGTTAATGAGAAAGAAATTATTCTTCCGCCGTCCCTGTCACAGTCCACTGCCGGGAACAGCAAGTATGTATTTGGACTGGCGCGGGTGGATAACGAAGTGAAGCTGTTGTTGGATCCGGAGAAGTTAATCCGGGATGAGGATGTGGAGGCATTTGAAGACGCAGCCTCCGCAGGCGAAATAGCAGAGGCATAAAGGTAAAGGAGAAGAGAGAAAATGAAAAATATGAAGTTAAAGACACGGATAATAAGCTGTTTTGCAATGGTAATATTTTTGACGGGTCTGGTTGCGTTTGTCGGGATCAATACATTAACGACAGTCAGGAAAAAGAATGTTTCTGAATCATATGTGCAAACTGCAGAGATTTTTATGTGCGGCTTGGTAGCAATTGCCATCATCCTTACACTCATTATGGCGGCTATGCTTTTGAAAGATATACAGAGAAATTTAAAAATGCTGAGTGTTGCGGCTATGGAGATATCTGAAGGTAAAGTAGATGTAAAGTTGGAAAAATACAACAATGATGAATTTGGTGAATTGGTGGATGATTTCCAGAAGATTGTGGAAACTATCAAGTACCAGGCGGAAGTTGCGGGACAGATTACAGTAGGTAACCTAGATCTTGATGTAAAAGTCAAAGGTGATCAGGACGTTTTGGGCAATGCCTTTAACAGCATTGTCAGGGAGAATAACCAGATGCTTTCTGGAATCAGAGATTCTTCCATACAGCTCTCTATGGGCGCTGAACAGGTATCCGATGCCAGTCAGGCATTGGCACAGGGGTCCACAGAGCAGGCGAGCGCAATCGAAGAGGTAACGGCTTCTATCACAGAGATTGCAGAGCGTACAAAACGCAATGCGGAGGAGGCAAATCAGGCAAACGAATCTGTACATAGCATGAAATCTGAGGCTATGGAAAGCGACAGCCATATGAAAGACATGATTGGCGCGATGACAGAGATTAACGAATCCTCCGAGAATATTTCCAAGATTATCAAAGTAATTGACGATATTGCATTCCAGACAAATATTCTTGCCTTGAATGCGGCGGTAGAGGCAGCAAGGGCAGGCGTACATGGTAAAGGATTTGCAGTTGTAGCTGAGGAGGTTAGAAACCTTGCCGGCAAGAGTGCATCCGCAGCCAGTGAGACGGCAGAGATGATTGAAGACTCTATCAAGAAGGTGGAACAAGGTTCCAAATTAGCAGAGGGAACAGCGGCGTCTTTGACAGAGATTCTTGGAGAGGTAGACAATATTGTTTCCCTGATTAACAGCATTGCGGTGGCGTCGAATGACCAGGCAACAGCAGTCAGCCAGATTGACCAGGCAATCAGCCAGGTATCTCAGGTTGTTCAGACTAACTCTGCAACCAGTGAAGAGTGCGCAGCTGCCAGCGAGCAGTTATCCAACCAGGCAATGTCGCTGCGTACGATGATTGGACAATACAAACTCAAAGGCGGCGACAATTCCAATGTGGCCCCAATCCAGAGTACATCAGTGGATAAGTCAGAGGAAAATGAGCGTATTATTTCCCTGGACGGTGAATTTGGAAAATACTAAGCATTAAACACGAAGGAGTGTTTTGTGGCCTTTGCGGGTTACAGAATGCTCCTTTTTTAGAGGAGATATCATGATACAGAGACTGAGCAGGGTGCAGACCATTGCCCTGGGATTTTTAATGATTATTGCAGTGGGCACAGTACTTTTGATGCTTCCCATAGCATCTAAGAGCGGTGAGTGCAGCGGGTTTCTCAACGCATTTTTTACGGCGACCAGCAGCACCTGCGTGACCGGGCTGGTGGTAGTGGACACATATGCCAATTGGAGCCTGTTTGGACAGGCGGTAATCCTTGTGCTGATTCAGATTGGCGGCCTGGGATTTATCACGATTGGCGTATGCTTTTCCATTTTCCTTAGGCGGCGCATTGGGCTGAAAGAGCGTAATCTCATCCAGGAGAGCATGAATACGCTGCAGATTGGCGGCACGGTGCGTCTGGTGCTTAAAATCGTGCGCTATGCGCTTATTTTTGAGGGTGTTGGAGCGGCGCTTTTGATGATTCGTTTTATCCCACAGTTTGGCATCGCAGAGGGAATCTGGTATGGCATTTTCCATTCTATATCAGCATTCTGCAATGCTGGCTTTGATTTGATGGGAAAGTTTGAGCCGTACAGTTCCCTGACATTGTATTATGACGATGTGTTGGTAAATGTGGTCATTATGGCGTTGATTATCATCGGTGGAATCGGATTTATTGTATGGGATGATATTTCTAAACAAAAATGGAATATTAAGAAATATATGCTGCATACCAAAATTGTGCTGGTAATGACAGCAGTATTGATTGTGGCTGGCAGTGTCTGCTTTTATTTCTTTGAACGTGAGAATCTGGCAGCGTATGACGTGAAAGGACAGATTTTAGCATCAGTATTTGGCGCGGTGACGCCCAGGACTGCAGGGTTCAATACTATTGACACGGGGGCATATTCGGAAGGCGGCAGACTGTTGACTGTGGTACTGATGTTCATTGGCGGGAGCCCGGGTTCTACTGCTGGCGGAGTGAAGACTACTACCATGATGGTAATCATTTTATATGTCTGGTCAACACTGCGCAACCAGAGTGGGCTGAATATCTTTGGCAGGAGGATGGATGAGGACTGCATCAAGAAAGCGGCAACAGTATTTTTTATCAATCTTTTGCTTGCAGTAGCCTGCAGCCTGGTAATGGCAGGAGTGGAGAGGGCCCTCCCGCTGTCAGATATACTGATGGAGGTATTCTCGGCTATTGGTACGGTGGGGATATCTACCGGGATTACGCGGGATATCACAGTTATCTCAAAATATATGCTGATATTCCTCATGTACTGCGGAAGGATTGGCAGCATGTCCTTTGCCCTGTCATTCACGGAGAAGAGACATAATGCTGCAGTGAAATTGCCCATAGAACGAATTACGATTGGATAGAGGCGCAAAGCAAATGCGAAGCAGCGTGTGCCGATACTACTGTTTAGGAGAATAGATTATGAAATCAATATTGGTTATTGGAATTGGAAGATTTGGCAAGCATTTATGCATGGATTTGGTGAAAAATGGAAATGATGTTATGGCAGTAGATGACAGAGAGGAGAATCTTGAAGATATCTTATCTCTGGTGACCAGCGCTAAAATTGCAGACTGTACCCGCGAGGAAGTTCTGCGCAGTTTCGGCGTCAGGAATTTTGATATTTGTTTTGTATGCATTGGCACCAATTTCCAGAGCAGTTTGGAAATTACCAGTCAATTGAAGGAGTTGGGCGCACCATATGTCATCAGCAAGGCAACCAGAGATATTCAGGCTAAGTTCCTGCTAAGGAACGGTGCAGATGAGGTAGTCTACCCGGACCGCGATATTGCCAAGCGGATTGCCATGAAAGTCAGCGCTAACCATGTGTATGATTATATGGAGGTTGGGGATTACTCTGTTTATGAGATACAGCCGTTGGAGGAATGGGTAGGAAAATCTATTAAGGAGACGAATTTCCGGGCAAGGTATAATGCCAATATTCTGGGAATTAAGAGAGAGGGGAAGAGTATTTTGCTGCCAAGTGCAGATTATGTGTTTAATGCAGACGAGCATCTAATGATTATCGGAGAGAAAGTCGATATTGAGAAGCTTGTCAGAAAGTTGTAAGGCAATAGTGGGGAAATGGCGCAGGTATTAGGCGAATGACAGCTTTGCCGGCTTGTCAGTGGTTTGGGGTTCTGAATAGTTATGGAAATATAATTATAAGAAAAGAGGAAAACATATGCCGCAGGGAGATCCAAGACCGGGGGAGAAATATTTACATTTTAAGGATAAGCTGTACCAGATTATCACCATTGCGCAGCATTCAGAGACAGGCGAGAAAATGGTGGTTTACCAGGCTTTGTATGGGACATTTGAGACCTATGCAAGGCCGCTTTCGATGTTTGTCAGTCCGGTGGATAAACAAAAATATCCGCAGGCAAAACAGAAGTACCGTTTTCAGTGGGTGGAATTTAAAAAGAAGGAAATGCTTTCCGCTGACCTGGCAGGTGACGCGGAGCGTCGCGTGCCAATACCGGAAGATGGGAAGCGGGAAGCCCAGAACGCAGCGAATCAGCAGCTGCCTGAACCGCAGCCAGCGAAGCCGCTGCTGACTGCCGAGGAGAAGCTGTTGGCATTTCTTGATGCCGACACAATTGAAGAGAGGTATGCAATTCTTGTCGATATGCGTGACGAGGTTACGGACCGCATGATAAACAGTATGGCGGTGGTAACCGATGTTGTCATCGAGGAGGGACCGCTTGATTTGCGTTACGAGGAGCTGAAAGCATGTCTGCGGACCATGCAGAGGTATGAGTGCAGCCGCCTGCGGTAGGCAGCACTGAAACTTAAGATTCTCTGAAGCTTAAATTTCATGCTGCTTGCGGATATTGTTCTGGTACAGAGCCAGAAATAAATAAAATAAGGCTATATTCATGGCGTTTGGGCTGTTTACCATTGCTTGTCCAAGATATGCCGTCAGGGGCAGGAAGAATGCTATTTTCCCCTGTTCCCAGCAATGGGAACGAAAGTAAGAAATCATCAGCCACAGGAATACAGAACACCATAAAACCGCGCCTGACACACCTGTCGTCAGCAGCCATTGCAGCCATTCATTGTGTGCAGTGAGGACAATCAGGGAATACGAGGTTAGTCCATCATAATAATGGACCAGCAATTCGGGACCCACGCCAATCAGCCTGTCCTTAAGCCTAAAGTTTTGAAATAAATCGATAGAGGCATTCCAAATCTTTCCACGGTAACTGCCCCAGCTGTCACTGTAAGAGTTGAAAGCGTTATATAGCAGCGCCAGTGAAGAGAGGAAGATTGCTATCTCTAAAAATATTACAACTTGCCGGCGCAGCCGTTCTGACATCTTTTTCCATAATATGGGCAGGACAAAGCAGCATAGACAGCCGAGCAGGCAGATAATAAGCGCTGTCTTCCAGTTCAGGATAACAGAAAAAAGTCCATTCACGGAATTTCGTTTGGCTGCAAATAGCGGGAATACTCCAATCCATAGTGAACATACGCCAAAGGCTAAAATCAATGCTCCCAGCCGCTGAATGTGCCTGCTTTCTTTGCAGACGAAAGGCAGTGCGAAAAATGTACAGAGCCATATACCGGAAAAGACACTCTCGCTTGCACAGAGCAGTATATTGAGAATGCCGAGAATTAAGGCAGCGCCATATAATATCATGGATGTCCGCTCTGTTGACAAGAGAAAGAACACAAAAAGGAGCGGAAGAATCATACATAAGTAGCCAGAAAGCCAATTGACATTGCCCACGGTGGAGACGTAGAGATAGAACTGTTTGGGGTTAATATTGGCATGAAGCCCTAAAACGTCAATTCCCATGGAGTGTATTATTGTCAACAGGAATATGATAACATTTGCTGCTAACGCAAACAGCCATGCGTTTATCTGGGATTTGTAGTATCTGGATACGATAAAGTACATCAGTATCAGCAAAAGCATGGTAAGGGTTCCTACGTTCCAGCCAGCATTTCCCCAGAAAGCTTCAGCGATGTATTGGGAAAACAGGGCAGAGACAGACAAAGCCAGTGCAAAGCCAAGCACGATAAAGTCTAAGCCATTTAACCGCGGCGCGTTGTCTGTCGTTCGTTTATCCTTATTTGTACAGAACAGAGAAATAATAAAAACCGTTGCCGCCGCGACGACTACCATGTACAAGGCATGTGCTTTTGCCTGTGTCAGATTCAGATATCCGTTTTCCATATATAGCGGAATGAAAATGGTGATGCCAAAAAATAAAATGTCTGCGCTGTACCTTTTTAAGAGGAGGCTCCAGCTTTCTGTCGTATGTTTTGTTCTCGTTTTCATTTTATCCAACCTTTTAATTTCCTGATGGTCCTGGAGGCTGACTTATAACTTTTAATGGTGCCCGTCTTTGTTGTTTTTTCTTAAAAGATTTACTTGTGGAATAGAATAGTTCATATCTGGTTACCTGTGTTTTTTGTTTCTTCCACACGGCCTTGAGTAAAGAATAAATCTTTGCTTGTGGTGTAGTTGCCCTTAAACACAATTTTTACTGTGTATTTGCCGACATTCTTGGCGGCAATAGCGGCAGTTTTCTTACCGTTTAACAAACAGTCATAATCAGTGCCTGCTTGGAGCTGCCTGTCTGCACGGTCGCGAACGGTCAGGGCAAGTTTCTGGTTTTTCCCATTGTAATCCAAAGATGTCTTAGTAAGCCTGACATCAGATATTTTAGCAATGGCGGATGTTTGTGTAAAACCACATTTACTGCAGGTGTTTGTGATAGCGCCGTCAGCTGAGACGGTGGCTGTTTTTGTTAGTTTGGAGACAAAAGTATGGTTCGTGCAGGGCGGGGGTGGCTCACCATTATTATCTGGATTGCCCAGCTCATCAGGGTTGTCTTGTGTTGGGAGCAGCGTAAAGTATATAATGCCATTGTCCCAGGAACAATTTCCTTTCAGAGGTTCTTTCCCCATGGTGATGGTTATTTTGTTTGTATATTTGGTATTATTATCAGAACCCCATGTTCAGAAGGTATGACCTGCCATTTCCGTTTTATCCTTAAATTCCAGGGTGACCTCTTCGCCTTCAGAGGCGTAAGCTGTGTTCGTGGATTTGCCATTGATGGTGAAATCATATAAGGAAGTTAATGGAACGCTGCACATTATAAATCGGCGTATACTTCATATAAGATTTTTTCTGTATGGCATTTCCGTTGGCAGCTAAAATTCGGCGCTCAGATTGGGCATGACGTCTGCCTCAGTATCTATCTGGCAGGTGTATGTATCTTCTGTCTGTCCGGGTATGGGGATAAATTTACCATTTTCCCTTGTACCCCATTGATAGGCGAGTTATGCATCCGGCGCTGCATTTGCAGATACTTTCAATCGATAAAATTCTCCTGCATATACTGGAATGGCATTCCCGGAGGCTCTGCTTCCATTTACTGTCAGGTCAGCGCCGGCAAGCGGGGGGTAAGATAAACGAAAACGGTGAGTGTCTGATTCTGAGCCATTAGAAACTGTACAGAGGATAGTTTCACTGGTTGTTCCGCTTTCCATCGTATATTGATAAGTCGATTCAGAACCAATGACAGAGCCCTCCATTTTCTGCCGCTGATAGGTCAGAGTTTTCTCCGGGTCTGTTGTGGCATTGATTTTCAATGTGTAAGGGACTCCTCGGAATACGTCTGCATTGCCGTATGTTTGCTTGCCGTCTATTTCCAGTATAACGCTTATCGGTGCGTAACGAAAGTAGAAGAGGGATGTTTCAGTGCAGCCTTCTTCATCAGAGGCTTCGCAGATGAGTTCAAAGGACAGAGACCCATCTTCTAAGCTTTCTTGTGTAGGCGTAAAAGAGAGAGAGTCGCTGTCTCCAGTCTGCAGTATTTTATCGCCTATTTTCCATGTATAGGTAAGCGGGCTGCCGGTGGTAGAATACGCTTCAACCTGAAGCGCATAGGGGAGGTTCATTTGAAATTCACTTCCATCTGTATTGGTTCCATTGATAGATGTACGGACAATACTAATGGGGATATAAGACATAAAAAAGGTTGATGTCTCAGAGTCTATGCCAGCTGAAACAGTACAGTATATCCGCGTCTCATTGCTGGCTGAACCCGATTCCGTATAAGTATAGGCACTGCCTGTTCCTGAAAGAATTTTCTTATTACCAGTATCCTTGTCAATAGTATACCATTCAAAAGTTGGTGTTATACCGTTTTCGCAGAGTATGTCTGCTTCCAACACATATTCTTCAACATGAAAGCTGTTTGAATATCCGGCGTATAAATAATATGTTGTGCCAGCGGTCAGGGTTGTCTTAATTTTAAATTGCCCATAGTTGCCTGACTCATCGTCTTGAATAAGCTGTTCATAATATCCAAGTTCAGTATTTTTGGTGTAGATAGAACCGTATGTATCTAAGTGGGTATAATCTTTACGGCTTCCAAAGAAAACATATGTTGCTGTCTCTGTTGGGGTAGATTGATACCAGGTGACAGCGTTGACAGGACCAAGATTTCCCTCTTTGGTAATCGTATGTATTTCTTCCTGCTCCAGATAGCCAATGGGAAATGAGGATTGTTTATAATAATCTCCTCTTGCATCTCCGCTGGTGCTGGCATGGGCTGTCATGGAACCGTAGAGTGGGGAATCTGGCAATGCAATGCCGGTAAGCAGCAATACCATTTACACCATAAAATTGTATCATATGTATGCTTTTTTTCAAGCAATTTATTATTATTGGCAAAGGAGGTTGCCCCTCCTTTTTTTCTGTGATAAAATAGATTTATAGGAAGAAGGACCTGTTTTTGCCGTAGAATCGGGGCAAATCAGCAAGGAATATTATAACGATTCAGAAAGGGTTTTAATATGTTACTACTTATTCAGAATGGGACGGTAATCAATCCGGCAGATCAGACAGAGACGGCGGCAGATGTGCTTGTGGAGGATGGAATTATTAAGAAGATTGCCCCCAAGCAGAAGGTGAAGGCGGACCGCGTTGTAGATGCGACAGGCTGTTATGTCATGCCGGGATTTATTGACATGCATGTACATCTGCGTGACCCGGGGCAGGAGCATAAGGAGACTGTGGAGACTGGCGCTAAGGCGGCAGCATGCGGCGGCTTTACCACCATTGTTGCCATGCCGAATACGAAACCGGTTGTGGACAATGCGGATGTGGTGCATTATGTTCACAATAAGGCGAGCGATGTGCGTCTGATTAATATCCTGCAGACCGGGGCAGTCACCAAGGGGCAACGGGGGGAAGAATTGTCTGATATTGAAGCGATGGTTGAGGCGGGGATTCCGGCGCTCAGTGAGGATGGCAAGACTGTGATGAATTCCCAGCTTTACCGCGAGGCAATGACGCTTGCCGTTAAGTATGACATTCCGGTGCTCGCGCACTGTGAAGATTCTAATATGGTTAGAAATGGCGTGGTAAATGCGGACAAGACCATGAAGAAGATGGGATTTGCAGGGATTTCCAATGCCGTGGAGGACGTAATTGTAGCGCGTGATATTATGCTTGCCAAGGATACCGGAGCAGCTTTGCATCTTTGCCATTGTTCCACCAGGGACAGTGTACGGATGATAGAGCTGGCCAAGAATGAGGGAATCCGTGTGACAGCGGAAGTATGCCCGCACCATTTCTCCCTCACCAGTGCGGATATTCCGGCAGATGATGCCAACTACAAAATGAATCCGCCGCTGAGGAGCAAAGCGGATGTGGAGGCATTGCGCAAGGGATTGAAGGATGGCATCATTGATGTGATTGCCACAGACCATGCACCCCACACGCCTATAGAGAAAGGCTTGGGCATCAAGAAAGCGCCGTTTGGCATTGTGGGATTGGAGACGGCGGCCTCTATCACAATGACTGAATTGGTCGATAAAGGTTATCTGACGATTATGCAGATGGCGGAGAAGATGAGTTATAATCCGGCGAAAATTTTAGGGCTGGATAAAGGTGCGGTGGAAGAAGGGAAGGCGGCAGACCTTGTAGTTTTCCATCCTAAGAAACAGTATGTGATTGACCCGGCTGAGTTTAAATCGAAAGGGCGCAATACGCCTTTTGCAGGAAAGAAAGTAAAAGGGATGGTCATGGCGACTATCGCCAATGGCAGAGTGTTGTATGAGAGGACATAGAGATGATTGACAAATTAATTGAGAAAATTAAAAAGACCCATGCGCCGATTGTCGTGGGATTAGACCCCATGATGAATTATATTCCAGAGCATATCCAGAAGAAAGCTTTTGCGGAGTACGGCGAGACTCTGGAAGGAGCTGCGGAGGCAATCTGGCAGTTCAATAAGGAGATTGTGGACCATACCTATGATTTGATTCCGGCAGTGAAGCCGCAGATTGCCATGTATGAGCAGTTTGGCATTCCCGGGCTTATATCATTTCAGAAGACGGTTGATTATTGCCGGCAAAAAGATTTGGTTGTAATCGGTGATATTAAGCGTGGGGATATTGGTTCTACTTCGGCAGCTTACGCAGCTGGTCATATAGGAACCGTAAAGGTGGGCAGCAAAGAGTATATGCCTTTTGGAGAAGATTTTGTGACAGTTAATCCCTATCTGGGCACGGACGGCGTAAAGCCGTTTATAGATGTGTGTAAGCAGCAGAAGAAGGGGCTGTTCATTCTGGTCAAGACTTCCAATCCTTCCAGCGGTGAATTTCAGGACAGGCTGATTGACGGCAGACCGCTCTATGAACTGGTAGGGGAGAAAGTGGCAGAGTGGGGCAGGGACTGTATGGGTGAAAGTTACAGCTATATTGGGGCTGTAGTGGGCGCGACCTACCCTGAGATGGGCAAGATTCTGCGCAAGATTATGCCTAAGAGTTTTATCCTGGTGCCGGGTTATGGTGCACAGGGCGGAAAAGGCGCGGACCTGGTGCATTTCTTTAACGACGATGGATTGGGCGCTATCGTCAATTCTTCCAGGGGCATAATTGCGGCATATAAGCAGGAAGAGTATGCGCAATTCGGGGAAGAACATTTTGCAGAAGCTTCCAGGGCAGCCGTGAAAGCAATGGCGGAAGATATCGACAGTGCACTTAAGAGGAATAAATAAGTAAAAGGATTAGGAGAAGAGTATGGCGGATAAATTTAAGGAACAGGCAGTAATCATCCGGCAGGAAGAAATTTCCTATGGGATTTACAGCATGTGGCTGAAGACAGATAAGATTGCCGGTCATGCAAAGCCCGGGCAGTTTATTTCCATCTATTGCCATGAGGGAAGCCGGCTGCTGCCAAGACCTATCAGTATTTGCGAAATTGACCGGGCAGACCAGGCGCTGCGCATAGTATACCGTGTGCAGGGCAGGGGGACGGAGGAATTTTCCAAGATGCGCACCGGGGGAAGCGTGGATATTGTGGGTCCTCTGGGAAATGGTTTTCCCCTCAAAGAGAAAAAGGCATTTCTCATCGGGGGCGGAATCGGCATACCGCCGATGCTGCAGCTTGCCAAGGAACTCAAATGTGAGAAACAGATGATATTAGGTTATCAGGATTCCCTGTTCCTGCAGGAGGAATTTAAGCGGCTGGGCAATCCCTATGTGGCGACTGAGGACGGAAGTTACGGTACAGAAGGGAATGTCATGGATGCCATTCGTGAGAATGGACTTGATGCGGAAATAATCTATGCCTGCGGACCACTGCCGATGCTGCGGGCGGTCAAAGAATATGCCAGAGAGAAAAATATGGAATGTTGGGTTTCACTGGAAGAGCGGATGGCATGTGGGATTGGCGCTTGTCTGGGATGTGTCTGCAAGTCCAAAGAGCGGGACGGACATACGAATGTGAACAGCAAACGAATCTGTAAGGAAGGTCCGGTATTTCGTGCAGAGGAGGTGGATTTCTGATGAATACCAAGGTAAGTTTAGCAGGAGTGACATTCAAGAACCCGGTTATGACAGCATCGGGAACGTTTGGTTCCGGTAAGGAATTTTCAGAGTTTGTTGATTTGAGTAAGCTGGGCGCCGTGGTCACCAAGGGGGTTGCCAACGCACCCTGGACAGGAAATCCTACTCCGAGAATTGCAGAAACTTATGGAGGAATGCTTAACGCTGTTGGTCTGCAGAATCCTGGCATCGACATGTTTGTGGAGCGCGATATTCCTTTTCTGGCGAAATATGATACCAGAATAGTGGTAAATGTCTGCGGCAGAACCGTGCAGGATTATTGTGAGGTAGTGGAACGGCTTGCTTCTCAGCCGGTAGATATGTTGGAAATCAATATTTCCTGCCCGAACGTGGAGGAGGGAGGTATTGCTTTCGGACAGAGTGCGAAGTCCATAGAGGGTATCACAAAAGAGGTAAAGCGACATGCAAAGCAGCCAATTATTATGAAGCTGAGCCCCAATGTGACAGATATTGCGGAGATGGCGAAAGCGGCAGAGGCGGGAGGGGCGGATGTGTTGTCCTTAATCAATACGATTACCGGCATGAAGATTGATATCCGCAGCCGTAAATTTGCCCTTGCCAATAAGACCGGAGGTCTGTCAGGACCGGCTATCCATCCCATTGCGGTGCGCATGGTCTATCAGGCGGCGCAGGCAGTGAATATCCCCATCATCGGCATGGGCGGTATCCTGACCGCAGAGGACGCCATTGAGATGATGCTGGCGGGAGCAAGCGCAATAGCTGTGGGGACGGCGAATTTCCGCAATCCGCAGGTGACGATGGAGATTGTGCAGGGTATCTGCGAATATATGGAGGAATACAGCGTGGAAGATATCAGTGAATTAATTGGGGCTGTAGGGTAAAGAGGATTTAAAAGTCAGAATTATAATGTAAAGAGGAATCCGCTATACGAGGGAAAAGTATAGCGGATTTTTTCTAACAGGAAAGATTTTGTCACGTTAAAACAACCGTAATCGGCGTGTCAAAGTGTGCAAGAGAATCAGTATCATTAATTAGGTAAACTCAAATTGATTTAAAAATTGACAAAAAAGTGTAAAAATGGTATATCTGATATTATATATAATAGAAGGCTTTTATTTATTATCTTACATTGTTCAAATATTTACATTTTAGGAGGTTGCTGATTATGAACAAGAAAAGAACGTCTGTTGAAGTTTACTTATCTACAGTATTTAAATGGGGGCTTATTATATTAGTAAGCGCTTGTATGTGTGCTACAGTCATGTTTAATACAGAAAAAATCTTTGGTTTATATCCGGCAGTGCCATGGCTTGCGACAATTGGTTTGGGTATCATGGATGTAATATTTTTTGTGACAGCAATTATTATTATAAAAACATCATTTGATAGTGACGGGTATTTAAAGGAGGGCAGATTAAGGGTTGGCAAAATCTTTTCCGTAGTTATATTAGTTCTGCAATGGAATTATCTATTATATATGCTTCCGTCAAGAACATTTTGGGGATTTTTGTTCTTTTTCCTGATTTTGATAGCATTCTTTTTAGATATTAAACTGCTGTTGGGAGGCGGTTTAGCCTGTATGGTTTCTTTGTTTATAGGCTGGGTTATAAAAGGTACGGACCTTCTTCCCGTCAAGGATGAATTATTCCTGGCAGATGTTATTATGTGTTTGGTTGCATTAGCGTTATCGTTAACCGGATTAATTATTTTTATATTTTTTGTTGCGCATTTTTTAGTAAATGCTAAGAAAGATGAGCTGGAAAAAAATAATGAACATGTCACCAGTATCTTTGTAACCGTGCGGGAACTGTCAGAAAAATTACACACGGCAGGGGCGGCTCTCTCACAGATTTCCGGTAATGAAAGCGCATCTGCGCAAAAACTTGCAGCTACAAGCGAACAATTAGCGGCCGGAAGCAATCTGTTAAGCGCCAAGACAGATGAAAGCATGGCTAATCTCAGCGAATTAAATAAATGGGAAGACGTTGTTGCCGAAAATGTAGAAAAGGTGGAGGATACTTCCAAAAATCTCTTAGATAAATCAAAACAGAATGAGAAGTTGCTCAATGATTTATCTATCATCAACAGCGAAGTATTTCAATCCATGAATGCCACAACCAGCATAACGGAAAAATTATCAGAAGCAGTTCAGGAAATAGGAGTAACTTTAAATCTTATTAATGATATTTCGTCATCTACTGATTTGTTGGCATTAAATGCTTCTATTGAAGCTGCACGCGCCGGAGAAGCAGGAAAAGGTTTTGCCGTTGTTGCAACGGAAGTTGGTAATCTCGCTAATAATACGCAGGCCTCTTTAAAAGATGTCCAGGCGGTTATTGAGCGGGTACAGCAAAATGTAGTAGACATTACTGCCCAGGTAGAAGAAAATTCTGCAAAATTAGGAAAGCAAAATGAGTTTTTTGTGAATGTTTTTAACGGAATAAAAGATATGACGGATTTGCTGAATGTGTCTGTGGACGCCGTTAAAGCCATGGGAGATGCACACAGAGAGCAGTCAGAAGTTATTAAGAATACGGTACTGATTAATCAGGATATTGCGGAAAGTATTAGAAATGAAAATGAGCAGTTTAGTTCAATAAGCGTAATGGCTGAAAGCAATGCCGGTGATACAGCGGAGGTTGCGGCACAGGCCAATACGATTAATGATATGGTTAACAAGATGACTTTGCTTCTTAATAAAGATGAATAAATGTATTATGAGAGAGAAAGGAGAAGCGTATGAAGAAATTTGTCTGTAGTGTCTGCGGTTATATCCATGAAGGGGAGAGCGCACCTGAGAAGTGCCCTATCTGCCACCAGCCGCAGGAGAAATTCAAGGAGGAGCCCTTAGGGGACAACGTGGTCAGTACGATGAACTTGGTCAGTGGCAAAGCCGAAGAACAGGAGAATGTATCCGCGATGGAATTGAGTTATGATAAACAATTCTACCGCAGCGATGCTTCCTGCCGTTACATGGAAGAGATTCACCAGATGGCAGTTACCGGTAAGACTATCAGCGGCGCGATGGGGACGAAGATGGCAATGCCGTCCTGGGATGATATTCTGCTGTTGGGAGCACAGCTGAACCCGCCGCCCCTTGATGAGGGCGAGCCGGTAAGCACGATGACAGTGATTGGAAAACATGCCAAGAAGCCGATGATACTGGACAGTCCGGTGTATATTTCCCATATGTCGTTCGGCGCATTGTCCAAGGAAATCAAAGTCGCTCTGGCAAAAGGCTCAGCGATGGCTCGCACGGCCATGTGCAGCGGGGAGGGCGGAATCCTGCCGGAGGAGCGGGCAGCCTCCTACAAATACATATTTGAGTACATTCCTAATAAGTATAGTGTGACGGATGAAAACCTGCGCAGCGCCGATGCCATTGAAATTAAAATTGGGCAGGGAACGAAGCCCGGCATGGGCGGACATCTGCCAGGAGAGAAGGTGACGGCGGAGATTGCTGAGCTGCGCGGTAAAAAGCAGGGCGAGGATGTCCAGAGTCCCAGTAAATTCCCGGAGCTTAATTCCAAGGAAGATTTGAAAGACATGGTAACTATGCTGCGGAACCGTTCTGACGGAAGGCCGGTTGGTATAAAGATTGCTGCCGGGCGTATTGAGCGGGATTTGGAATTCTGTGTCTATGCGGAGCCGGATTTCATTACCATTGACGGCAGGGGCGGCGCAACCGGTTCAAGCCCATTTTTCCTGCGCGAGGCGACCTCTGTTCCTACAGTCTATGCCTTGTACCGGGCACGGAAATATCTGGATGTAGTTCATTCTGATATTTCGCTAGTGATTACCGGCGGCTTGCGTGTGTCTGCGGATGTGGCAAAAGCGCTTGCCATGGGTGCGGATGCCGTGGCAGTGGCAAGCGCAGCCTTAATAGCAGCGGCCTGCCAGCAGTACCGTATCTGCGGTTCGGGTAATTGTCCGGTAGGTATTGCCACGCAGGATCCACAGCTGAGAGAACGGCTGAAAGTGGAACAGGCATCAAAGCGTGTGGCAAATTATCTCAATGTGACGCGCGAGGAGCTGAAAACTTTTGCAAGGATAACAGGTCACAGTTGTGTGCATGACCTGAGTGTGGATGACTTGGTGACTTTAAACAGGGAGATTTCAGAACATACCAATATTCCCCATGCATAAGGAAATGACTTAGTGCAGCAGAAATTTTACAGATTATTAAAAAACAGTGTGAATTATCTTCTTTTACTAAAAAAGAAGAGTTTTGCACTGTTTTTTTATTTATTTTAACTATGGGAATTTACTAAAAATGTTAAAAACTAAAGAATTATTGATAATAAAGGATAAAAAACTTTAGTTTGTGGGGGTGAATTCAGATATTATATACAATACAATAGTTTTATATATTATAAAGAGAGAAGGAGTGAATATGAAGAAAAAAGTTTTATGGAAAAAAGCAGTCAGTTTGCTATTGGCAGGCGCCATGATGCTGGGAGGTATCGAGCCTTTGAGCCTCCAGGCGGCAGGCAGCGACAGCGGGACGGATATGAGTGCGCTGGCTGCGGCCAAGGTTCTGGAACTTAAGTTTGACAATAACCTTACGGACAGTTCTGACAATGCGCTGCCGGTAACTTCCCATGGCAAAGACGGACAGCAGAAAGAGGCGAAGTTTGCAGAAGGGATAGACAATGCCGCGCTTTCCCTGGACGGAAGCACGTATCTTGATTTGGGAACGAGTGAGAAACTGCAGCCTGAGAATATGACAGTATCGTTCTGGCTCAAGGCGCCCAAAAGCCTTAGCGGGGAACATATTATCATGTGGAATAAACCGAACCAATTATGGAATGGGCAGGGATGGTATCTTTCTTGTCTGAGCGATACGCAGCCATTGAAGCTCTCTGTAGGTTCAGACCAGGAGAAATTGACAGAATATGCAATCAACATGAACCGTGCAGAGTTTTTCCCGGTGGATGAGTGGGTGCATATTGCCGTGACTTTCAGCAGTACGGATGGAAAGGTTGTTTTCTATAAGAACGGAGAGGTAGTTCCATCCACTCCCCAGACCAGCGAGGCGAGGATTAAAGGTAATAATACGGACCATAAGTATCTGGGATTTAACTCACCTGGGTATAACACTGGATATGCTACGTTGGATCTTGACCAGTATGAGATTTACAGTACGGCAGCGACAGCAGACCAGGTTAAGGCACTGTACAATACATATGTGAAGGTATTGACGCCGGAGGAGATAGTAAGTGCAGACTGCGGCGCGCTGAATCCGTTTATCGGAAAAGATATGGATAAGATTACCGGAAGCATTTCTCTGCCCACAAAGGGAAAGAAAGGCAGCACGATTACCTGGAGCAGTTCCGATGAGGATGTGGTGAAGATCACGGGCAAAGTTACCCGCCCTACAGATGCCGATAGGGAGGTAGAGTTGACAGCAACGATACGGTATGGAGAAGTAACGGATACCAAGAAGTTTAAGATTACCGTACTGAAAGGTGTGCCCTTTGTTGTAGAAGAGAATCAATACACAGCTTACATAAAACAACAGTTTGGACTGGATGAGGTGTCTGTGACAGATGATTACTATAAAGGCGCGCAGAATTTGGACGTTGAATTTCTGAAGAAATTCGAGGTGGACCGCGTGTTGGTGGGATTCCGTGAAAATGCGGGCATCGACACCAGGGGAGCCGCCCGCTATAATGGCTGGGAGAATGGACTTTTGGCAGGGCATTGTATCGGACATTACCTGACAGCAGCGGCGCAGGCTATCAAGGTGACCGGAGATGCCGATTTGGATGCGAAGCTTAGCGAGATTATTTCCGGATTAAAGGAATGCCAGGAGGCAGCTGGAAGTTATGGCGGTTCCAAGGAAGGATTTTTATTTGGGGCTAACGTAAAAGACAGCAATAATGTGGAGCTGCAGTTTGACATCGTACAGGGAGATGCGCAGGGCGATACTTGGGTTCCCTGGTATAATCTGCATAAGACTGTTCAGGGTCTTGTGGACACTTACAAATACACGGGAAATACAGAGGCATTGGAAGTGGCTTCCAATCTGGGAGACTGGGTATATAACCGTGTGAGCAAGTGGACGGCTCAGCAGCAGAAAAATGTTTCCTATACAGAGTACGGTGGAATGAATGACTGTATGTATGACTTGTACAAATATACCCACAAGTCGGAACATAAGGAAGCAGCACATAAATTTGACGACCCGGATTTATATAAGATTATTCTTTCTGGTTCCGGTGATACCTTAAAAGGCAGACATGCCAACACGACAATTCCTAAGTTCTTAGGAGCGTTGAATCGCTATGTGGCTTTGAAAGAAGTAGAGAATGTAAACGAAGCAGATTATCTTAAATATGCGCAGGATTTCTGGACGCTGGTGGTAGAGAAACATGTATTTATTACAGGCGGAACCAGTGATATGGAGCATTTCCGCGGGGACAATGAATTGGATGCAACCAGGACACAGTGTAACTGCGAGAGCTGCTGTGCGCACAATATGCTCAAGCTTTCCAAGGAGCTGTTTAAGATTACGGGCGACAGGAAGTACGCAGATTACTATGAGAATACTTTGCGCAATGCGATTATGGGCGCAATCAATGCCAAGGGCGCATTTTCCTATTTTACGCCGATGGCAACTGGTTACTACAAGTTCTTCGGAACCTCCGAACCATCCACTAATATGTTCTGGTGCTGTACCGGAACCGGTATGGAGAATTATACGAAGCTGGGAGACAGTATTTATTTCAAAGATGAGGATTCCCTAACAGTCAACCAGTATGTGGCTTCTGAGGCAGAGTGGAAAGAGAAGAATATCAAACTGACGCAGAAAAGTGATGTGACCGCAAGCGACAAGGCAGAGTTCACGGTAAATCTGTTAAATGATGCGCAGCCAGTACCGGCAAAATTAAAACTGCGCGTTCCGGATTGGGCAGCCGGCGATGTGACTGTAAAGGTGAATGGGCAGGCAGCAGAAGATAACATAGTAGAACAGTATTTTGTTATTGACAGGACATGGAACGATAATGATAAGGTTGAAATCACTTATCCCATGGAAGTAAAGGCATTCGGCTTGCCGGACAATACTTCTGTATATGCGTTTAAATATGGTCCGACCGTTCTGGCAGCCAAGCTGGGCACGGAAGAGTGGAATGATACCGTGTGGGCAGGCGCGAACCTGAGTGCACCGGCATATAAGGTAGTAGGTGGAGAGAAAGTACGTCTGGAACTGACATACGGGCAAACCATCAAACAGGTTCTTGGTACAGAGACCATTGCCATTCAGGGCAAGGACAGCACCAAAGAATTTATGAGTAATATCAATTCCAAGTTGGAGAAGACCGAAGGAAAATTGGAATTCCATATCCGCGGAACAGATGCAGAATCTGTATTTGGCGGGGAAGGGCTTACATTTGTGCCGTTCAACACATTGAATGAGGAGCGTTACGGTATCTACTGGTATTTTGAGAGTGCAGAGGACTCCTCCGAGCAGAAGATTCTGGCAGAGAAGGAAGAAGGAAGATTTGCAGAAGCCATTGTCGATTCTATTCAGCCGGGTTACCAGCAGTATGAGAATGATGCCACTCATCAGATGAAGGAAGATAAGACAGTGTTTGAAACTGGCGTCAGCGGGCTTGGAAGTACGCGCAGGGCGCAGGCAGGCGGATATTTCCAGTACAATATGAAAGTAGATAAGAACAAAACCAACTCTCTGGTATGCCAGTTTGCCAAAGAAGATGAAGGGAAGACCATCAAGATTACGATTGGTTCCACCGTTTTCAATTATACGGTAGAGAAATATAATGGAACGGATTTATTCTTTAAGAAATCGTTCGAGATTCCGGCAAGCGAGGTTGCCAATGCCGAATCTTTGACAGTCGGCAATGAGACGTTTGATATTGTGAAAGTTAAATTTGAAAGCGGCAGCGCTACGGAAGACAGCGCCCGCATTGTCAATGGTCTGTACCTGATGCGCGCATACGATACGGACGCGCAGCTTAAAGAGCTGACAGCATCGGCAGGCAAGGTTAAGACTTCATCGAATGGCTACACAGTTCAGGTACCGTCGACGACAGAACGCGTAACTCTGAACTTTAAGCTGGCAACCAGCAGCGGGCTTCTGTATATTGATGGGAAACTGGTAAATGAGGCAAAGCCGCAGGTATTCAACCTTGCAGAAGGAACGACAATCCTTCCCATGAAAGTATATGCACAGGACCACACTACAGCCAAGGTGTACCTTTTGAATCTGGTTCGTGCAGATGGGCTGAGTTCCGGCGAAGAGATTATTGAAAATGGAACTTTTGATGAGGGAAATGTAGGAAATAAATGGGCTCCTTACAGCGGGGCAACTTTAGGGGAAGGCTACTCTACATACCATGATGCGGCGCGTTCCCTGAAAATAGAAAACAGAACAAGCACTTCCTCAGGAGCTATGCAGGACATTAGCGGCAAGGTTAAAGCCGGAGATACTTACACAATTGACGGCTGGGCTGTCTTTAAGAATGGGTTAAATCAAAACGAGAATCCTCCTCAGGAAGTAGGATTTAATGTTTCTATCTTATATGGAGCAAATGAAACGAAGGAAGTAATGGTATCTAAGAAGATAAAATTAAATGAATGGGGCAATCTCTGCGGGGATTATACGGTTCCCAAGGGCGCTGACGTGAGCAAGGTCAGCATTCTGGTGGAGACAGAGTATAAGGAAAATCCCACAAAGGATGAACTGGTAATTTTCTTCATTGACGATTTCTCCATGAAAAAGGTGCAGTCGGCAGATGAGGGAGATGCAGACCTTGTAAAAGCAGTGATGGATAAGATTGCAGCGATTGGCAAAGTAGAGCTTACGCCAGAGTGCAAAGCCAAAATTAATGCGGCGCTGACGCTTTATGAGTTATTGAATGAAGACCAGAAGAAACTGGTTACCAATGTGGATATACTTAAGAAAGCAGAAGCTGACTATAAGACATTGGAAGACGGGGGTACCATTGAAGGCAATCCTGGTGATAATCAGCCAGGAGGTGATAAGAACCAGCAGGAAGCAGACAAGAAAGCTGCCCAGGCAGTCATTGACAAGATTGCGGCAATTGGCAAGGTGGCATATACAGCTCAGAGTAAGAATCTGATTGACCAGGCAAGGGCTGCGTACAACGCCTTGACGAATGCCCAGAAAGCATTGGTAAGTAATTACAATCTGCTGACCGCAGCAGAGACCAGTTACCAGCAGTTGAAAGCGCAGGCGGACAATGCAGTCGTAAAAGGTAAGGTATATAAGGTGTCAGGTTATTCCTACAAAGTGACGGACGTTAAGAAAAAGACGGTAACAGTCATTGGTATTGCCAATAAGAGCAGTAAGAAAATTAAAGTAGGAAATACTGTCAAGATTCAGAAGGTTGCCTTTAAGATTACCGCTATCAGCGCTTCGGCATTTAAAAACTGCAAGAAAGCCACTTCTGCAACCGTGGGAACGAATGTGAAGACGATTGGCGCAAATGCGTTCTCAGGATGTAAGAAATTAAAGAGTGTGAAAATCAGCAGCAAGAATCTTACCAGCATCGGCAAAAAAGCATTTTACGGTGATGGAAACCTGAAAACGATTACTATTAAGAGTTCCAAACTGAAAACGGTAGGAGCTAAGGCGTTCTCAGGGATCAACAAAAAGGCCAAAATTAAAGTGCCTGCTAAGAAACTGAAAGCATATAAAAAGCTGCTGAAAAATAAAGGGCAGAAAAAGAGCGTAAAGATTACGAAATAAAGGCTTTACACCAAAACTGCTTATTGGTATAATGGAATCACCATATAAATGGTCTGTAGAAAGTGGGTGATTGCATGACCGGTAAAGAAATTGTTAACCTTATTCGTAAACTGAAAGAAAAGGGCATGAGCAGTGATGAGATACTAGCCATTATTGAATATGTAGAAACGCACGATCCCAAAGAGCAAGAATCATAAAATATATAATAAATGATTTCGGCTAAAATAAGAATATGTGTCAGTACACCAGGGAAACGCTGATTTAATCAGCGTTTCCCTGGTTTTTTAATGTTCTCCTTTGAAATACAAAAGAATAAAAAATGTAAAAAACTAAATATGTGAGGCTTGTTCTTGTGCAATTTCTATAGTTTATGGGGATGAAAAAATAATATAGTTATGATAAAGTTATAACATATCTATAAAAACCAGGAAGGATTGAAGTTGTTCCATTGTGGAATTGCTACAGTCCTTCTCCCAAGAGAAAGGAGAAAATTGTGAGGAAAGCAGTGAGAAACAAGTGGAAGCGTGTATTGGCCGTAGTCTTAGCAGCGGCAATGTCACTGACTATGCTTCCGGTCGACACACAAGCAGCCGGGGAAGGGGCGGATGCGTCCAAAACGGAAACGGTTGAACTCATACCCAATGGAGACTTTGAAAATGGATCTGAGGGATGGGTAGGATTTGAAGGAGGAGAGATTGAAGTTGTAGTGACGCAGGACGATGGTCAAGAGAATCATGTACTATGTGTAAAAAATAGGAAAAACTCCATGTCCAGTGCCATGTACGACCTTGCTGGAAAGTTGAAAAAAGGTGTGACATATACCATATCAGGCAAAATAAAATATGCAGGAACTCCAGCTGCTAAAAAATTTGAGGCATGGTTTGAGAACCGTAGCAGTAGTGATGGGCAGTATTGGCTGTGCCGCCAGAAAGTGGAAGAGTCTATTACAACATTGGCAAGTGGTTGGAAAGAGTTTTCCATTACTTATACACCGACAGATACAAGCGAGGAGCATCCATTTGGTACGGATATAAATAAGTTCTTTATTGCTGGAGCAGACTATTTTGTTCCGGAAGAGGGAAAAGAAGTTTCAGCAGTAGACCAGGCAAAGCATTTGATGGATTATTATTTAGATGATATTTCTATTACTTATAATAAAGGCGAGGAGCCAGAAGAACCGGAAGCAGAAGCTTTGCTCTCCAATGGTTCTTTTGAGAGAGCCCCGATTGATACGAACTGGAAAGGAATGGGCAAGACCAAGGTTGCACGTGCAGAAGGCGTAGCCCATGAAGGGAATGCCAGCCTCAAAGTGTCAGACTATACAGAAAGTTGGGAAGGCGCAAAATATGAATTGTTCGACTTGCTGGCGGAAGGAAAACTGGTAGCTGACAAGAAGTATACGTTAACTGCCTGGGCGAAGACGGAAAGCGGCAGCGGTAATTTGTCAGCAACCATCAAGGGTAAGAAAAAAGGCGAAACTGACGCTTCCTACATTGGTTTCGGCGGACCGGTAGAGGTAAACAGCGACGGATGGTCGAAAATTACCGGCGAGATTAGTATGGCAGATTATGACCCCGATACAGATGTAATGGAGGTGTATTGGAGCTGGGGCAAGACAGTCGAAGCGGGTGCACCGGCCGTATTCTATCTTGATGATGTATCACTGACAATGCCTTCCGAGAATATTGTCAGGAACGGTTCTTTTGAAAGGGATTTGGAGAAATGGACCGGATATGAGCAGGGAGAGACAGATATCCTTGCAGTGGCAACTGATGAATATTATTCTGGAAGCAAGAGTGTGAAAGTCTCAAATCGTACGAAATGTACGAACGGACCTGCACAGGATATGACCAAGAAACTGACGCCGGGCAGTTATTACACTGCTTCTGCGTGGGTAAAATATACAGAAGGGCCAGATACCAAGGACTTCAACCTGACGCTGCATACTGGAGCGGAAAGTTCCGTGTTGGCAACAGGGGCAGTGAAAAAGGGTGAATGGACCAAGATTGAGGGAGATTGGGGTATGCCGTATGATATGGATACCGCTTCTAATATCCTGGTTGTGGAGACGCCTGCGGTGGAAACTCCCAATGCAGCCAATGATTTGATGGATTTCTATGTGGACGATGTGACAATCTTAAAATATAAAGACAACACACAGGCGTTGGCAAAGAAGTTCGGTTACGGAAACCCGATTACTACCAATGAATTTGGGGCAGACCCCTATGCGATTGAATACAATGGCAGAATCTATGTGTACATGACGGCAGACGATTATGAGTTCTCTGATAAGGATAACCCATTTTCCAACAATTTTGGTTACATTACCAGCCTGAGGGTAGTATCCTCAGCAGATTTGATGAACTGGACAGACCACGGTGAGATTGAAGTGGCAGGTCGTAACGGCGGCAAAGGTCCGGCAATGTGGGCAAGCCATTCCTGGGCGCCGGCAATTGCACATAAGGTAATAGATGGAAAAGATAAATTCTTCCTCTATTTTGCAAATGATGCTTCCGGTATCGGCGTCCTGACAGCGGATACTCCATTAGGACCATGGACAGACCCTATAGGTGCAGCATTAATTACAAAACAGACGCCAGGATGCACGGGTGTGGAATGGTGCTTTGACCCGGCAGTGCTGGTAGACGACAATGGCAGCGCGTACATATATTTCGGCGGCGGTATTCCGGGCAATCAGCACGATAATCCCAAGACGGCAAGGGTTGCCAAATTGGGCACTGATATGATAAGCATTGATGGAGAGGCAGTGGAGATTGACGCTCCATGTATGTTTGAGGACAGCGGAATATTTAAATTCGGCGATACTTATTATTACTCCTATTGCTCCAACTTTGAAGCTACAACGGTAGAGGGATATCCGGGAATGGGAACCATCTGTTATATGACGTCCAAGAATCCGATGGGACCGTTTACTTATCAGGGAGAGATTTTCTCCAACCCGCAGATGTGGTTTGGCGTAGGCGGAAACAACCACCATGCAACATTTGTATTTAATAACAAGAGTTATTTCATTTATCATGCGCAGACTGTGTCGAAAGCTTTGGGCGTGGAGCGCGGATACCGTTCTACACATATTGATGAGATTGCATTAGATGAAGATGGCAAAATCAAGCAAATTAAGGGTACTTACGAAGGCATCCCGCAGCTGACAACCATGGATCCGTATCAGCGGATTGAGGCGGAGACGATTGCCTGGAATGCAGGTGTGAAAGCAGCTGACACTGGTCGGCCCGGCAACTTGTTTACCGATTACAATATGGTATTGACAGACCTTCAGGAGGGCGATTGGACTTCTGTATCTCAGTTAGACTTTGGCAGCAAGGGCGCAGATAAGATTACTGTGGCAGCAGGTTCAAAAGATGGCGGCACCATCGAAGTCCGCATAGGTTATCCTGAGGGCAAAAAGATTGGCGAAATCGAAATTCCGTCGACTGGAAGCAACCACTCCTATCAGCTGGTAACCGGTGAGATTGAGAAGGTTACAGGCACACAGAATATTTTCCTTGTGTTCCATGAGAAGAAGACAGGCGCAACGACAGAGATTTACCAGAATCAGCTGAAAGATTTATGGACAGCAGTTAAGGCGGCAGAATCCAGCCTTCCGTTAAAGGAGCAGCTGCAGCGGCAGATTACAAAGGGGCATAATGTAAGTTCCGGCTTTGCATGGAATGAAGGAGACAAGAAAGCTGCTTTGGATGCCAAGGTGAACGAAGCGCAGGCAGTTGTAAATGATTCCAGCGCTACAGATGAACAGGTTTCGGCAGCAATTGCAACCTTGAATACAGCGATTGATACAGCAGACCAGTATAAGGCAACCGATAAACTGTTAAAAGAGAAATTAAAGTACAGGATTAAATATGCAGAGCAGTTGACGGAACTTGCATCCTTACCTGCTGCACAGAAACAATTGTTACAGGCAGTCATTAACTCCTCAAAGCAATTGCTGAAAGATGACAGCATCATGAACGTGGACTACTTCCAGTTCACCGAAGAAGGCGGCAATGCTCCCAGTGAAGGCGATAAGACTGTGAAAGAACAGCTGGCAGAGAAACTTGTTACAGCTAAGGACGTACTGGAAACCTTAGGTGCAGATAAGAAAGCGGCCTTACAGGCGGTCATCGAAGAAGTAGAGGCGGTATTGAACAAGGCGGATGCGAGCGAGGCAGAAATTACAGCAGCATTAGAGAAACTGAACACAGC
>CAJUHY010000001.1 GCA_910585895.1 uncultured Lachnospiraceae bacterium | reverse complement strand
TTACCAAAAAGGAGCCATTTATTTCCAAAAACACAAACTTATTTACACTGCCGTTTCAAGTGTGGTCATTTTTCTATTTTATTTTACTACTTTTACTATAACTTTTTTATACAGACCGTTTTGAGCAATGCAGTATATTGTACAGCTGCCGTGTTTTTTGCCGGTAATAACTCCTTTGTTTGATGCCTTAGCAACAGAGGGATTCGAGGATACATAACGCACCTTTTTCCCGGTTTTGTTCATCTTCTTTCCTGTAATTTTCACACGAAGCTGGATGTTCTTACCAGTTTTCACACTTAAACGTGTCTTTGTTACTTTTATCTTAGAAGGATTACTATATTTCCCTCCCTTTGTTATACTGTATACAGAAAGGGATTTGGCCAGGCTTACTTGTTTTCCATCAATTATTTTAAACGCTTTCACATAATATTTATATTGCGTTCCCTTTTTTAATTTTTTATGTGTCCATTTCATTGACGTTTTACGTACTGTTCGAAGAAGCTTATATTTTCCATTAGATTTAGCCCCATATATTTCATATCCATCCGCTGATTCCACAGATGTCCAACGGATTGTCTGTGAAGTTTTAGCAGCAGACACCTTACAAAGAAGCTGTGTAGGGGTTGTATCTTGCGTACTGGTTCCAGTATCTGGTTTTTGTGTATTATTACTGTCAGACTGCTGGTTATCATTGCCGCCAGGCTTTTGTGTATCGTTATCGCCAGGCTTATCTGGCTGCCCCGGCTGTTCGTTATCGCCAGGCTTATCCGGCTGCCCCGGCTGTTCGTTTTCATCCGGATTTTCAGGAGTATTTGGCTGAACAGGAGTATCCGGATTTTCAGGAGTATCTGGCTGCTCAGGAGTATCCGGTTGATTTGGCGGATCTGGGTTTTCCGGTTCAGTGCCATAAATGGATTTACTGAAATCCTCTGTCTGAATTAAATATGCTTTAAAAATTTCTTGTTTCAGATGTTCAACTTCTGTTGCATGTGCACGGATATTATTAGAACCGTTTGGCAATGCATTGACATTTATTAAATCACTTTCTATGGCCTCTTTCATCAGCAGGTTCAGTTCTTCATAATTCTTAATTGAAACGGACTGGTTTTTCCACATAATCGTGATGGGCTTTAATTCGTTAATCTTTTCAATCCGTCTCTGGAACATTGCTTTCTTAAAATCAGCCATTGTCTCGTAAGCATTGCCAAATATTTTATTGAGGATATATTGATCTGAGAGGACTGTCTGGTCCGATTTAGCAGATTCCTTATATTGGTTGGATATATAAGGCACCATGCCATCGTAATATCCATATTCAGCAAGCAGTTCAAATGCCTGTCGTCGTATTGTGAGGTCACCGCTGACACCATAATTATTCTGTACCGCTGCATAGTTGGCGCTGAAGAGCGGCACAACATAATAGCCATTTCTCGCCATAGTTCCTGTTGTAATTGTTCCGTCTATTTCAGAGCGGGAGGCAATAATATTGTTTTGAATCAGGTCGTCAATGGTATTCAGATTCTTTGCCTCATCCAGAGTCAGTTTCCTCACTGAATCCAGATTGTGTATTGAGCCTTCCTCACCTTGGTTAAATCTTTCGTCTGGATCTTCAGTCTGTTCAAGCTTGTGGAACCATTTCATTTTTTCCTCTGCACTCTTGCTGAACAAAACATCTGCCTCTGCATAATCCAGCGTATAAATGACATCCAGAATTCCGCTCATATAGTTCTGTAAATCTGTTTCATCCTGAAACCGTTCAGGCAGAGCATTATGATACCGGTCACTGTCTGCCTGACGGTCATAAATCAGATTCAGATTAAAAGCCGGCGGGTCATTCAGTTCATATGGTTCAAACATTCCCCTTGTATAGACTTCTGCCATCATGCCGTCCCGTGAACCATGTCCATTCAGCATTACATCAGGAACAAGAATATGCGTTAGTTCATGAGCGTACGTCGCGAATCCTCGTTCTGTCAATGCTTTTGATACATAGTAACGGATTCCATTACCTTCCGCCACACCGTCGGCAAACATGTAATTACCATACAGGTTCAGAGGAGTAAAAAATTCTCTGACTCCCAGGGAAGCATTTTTACCAAATTTGTCTGACCATTGGACAGTAGTGTCTGGGTCAATCCGCAGACTATCCAAGACAATACGGTTGGACGAAAGCAGACATTTCTTTTCTGGTTTGGCAATCCGATACCAAAAATCAATAAATGCCGTCTGTTGTTTGGCAGCCTGTGCCAGCTGCTGCTGGAATTCTTTGCGCAATTCTCCATAACGTGCAGGATCAGTTTCTTTCAAATTTCTGTCTATATAACAATCCACTATCCCATATGTGATGGTAGCAGAGTTTGCAATCATATAAACGCTGTCCTCTGATACCGTAAGCAGCGGTAAAATATGGGCGCGGAAAGTTGCCTCATCATACAGCCTTCTGTATAATCCGCTGTCGTTGCTGTTCCAGGAGGATGAGTTCTCCACGATATATGCAGAACACTCCTGCAAAAACCACTCGTTCATTGATGTATCAGGTATCCATTTTTGCCTGTGCTCTTCCAGAAAATCATCTAGTGTTTCAGTGAAGGTAACGGGCCAAAATATTTTATTTAAGCCAAATACTTTAGCGTTGTTAGAAATCTTTAGGGTATCGCCGCCGCTATTACCGATATATATCAGCCAGTCTAATACGTCCTCTACCTTCCCATACAAAAAAGGTTTTGATTCATAAAGAAGAGCATCCTTTAAATTATGTTCACCCATATTGAAGTCATAAAGCCGTTGAAGATAGGTAAGGCCAAGCAGCAGTTGTTCCTTATTCTGCAGTATTTTATTTGTATAAAATGCAGCGCCTTTATTTTCTGCGCCGGAAGTGCTGTCAACCACTCTCTGGATGACATCGCCTATTTCTGCCTGTACCTCTGCAAAAGACTCTTCAAAAGACACCACCTTGAGATTATCCTGATTCAATTCACGGATTGCCTGTTCATCGGTGATGTCTGCGGGGCTTTTCCCTTCCCGCTTGGCAATTTCTGTTTTTTTATTCAGTTTATCCGATGAAGAATACCGTGATGGAGCCAGTAAACTGCCTATGGTCTCATTATTCCCGTAATCAATTGCCTGTAAGTCCTTTACGGTGTTCTGGCTTACCGTTTCTCCGAGACTTGCTGCGGAAACTGTTATTGCCGGAATAAATAATAATGTCATCATGGTAAATAACATGGTTGTTGCTGTTTTAATCTTCTTCATCCGCCATCCCCCTTATCTTTAATATAGTTATTGTAAAATCATTATGTTGCTGTGTCAAACAATATTTTACAATAAACTGGTCCGGATATAAATTCACCTTCAGAGGAAATTGCCTCGAATGATTCACAAAGGAAATATGTGTTTACAGAAAGAACTTGAAAAATTTGTGATAAGAAGAAAAATAGATGTTATTCTGATTCTGACTCATTTGCTGCTATAGTAATCAACGCTTCCGTGGTGGCGAGGATTATCTGAAGCTGCCTTTCATCACAGAGGCACAGCAAACGTTCTATTTTTTGGTAAGTGTTGTTATTATGGTTCTGATTTGGATAAATGACGGTGTCTGCAGATAAATTGAAATAACGTATAACTTTTTCAAATATTTCATAACTTGGATTGTTGCGAAAACGTTCAAGATATTTTAAATAGATAAAGAAATGTCAAATATTTCAGCTAATTCAGCCTGTGTAAGTTTTTTATCGATTCTGGCATTTTTTAATACGATGCCAAATTGTCTTGGTTGAAAAATCATAATCTTACTTCCCCTTGACAAATATGATAGCGCCATACTTTTGGCCAGTAAATATGGTACGGTAATACTTTTCCTGTCTGCAATGAGCAATTTGTTTAGGCTTCTGTCACAAAATAACCGGTATTACTATATGCAGACATGAAAAGGAAAATATATGTTGAAACTTGGGCTGTCTACATATATACTGAGAATAACTGGTTCAACTGCTGTATTTGCAGGGATATATATAAAATGGAGGTAATATATAATGTTATTTATTCAATATCCGAAATGTTCTACCTGCCAGAAGGCCAAAAAATGGTTGGATGCGCATGATATGGAGTACACAGATCGTCATATTGTGGAGGATAATCCTTCCTATGATGAATTAAAACAATGGTATGAAAAGAGTGGACTGCCAATCAAGAAATTCTTTAATACCAGCGGGATGTTATACAGAGAAATGCAGCTCAAAGATAAGCTTCCTGCGATGGACGATGAAGAAAAACTACAGTTGCTTGCTACGAATGGAATGTTGGTGAAAAGACCGCTGATTGTGAGCGATGATGTGGTACTCACAGGTTTTAAAGAAAGCGAATGGATGGAGAGATTAAATGGGTAATTAAATCTCAAGCAGGAAATGTTTAAACATTTGTGCTTCAGACACAATTATCTCCCTTTGACAAACCAACATCACTCGTTTAGAATGAAAGTAATCACTTGCATGAGGAGATGTTTGGAAGATGGACGAGACCAGTCAGAAAATTATCGCTGCTACGATGTTCTTAATCAGGGACAAAGGATATGCTGCAACAACCACAAAGGACATTGCTAAAAAAGCAGGCGTCAATGAGTGTACGCTATTTCGCAGGTTTAGTTCCAAGAAAGATATTGTGCTCTGCGGTGTGGAGCAGCAGAAGTGGAGAGGATTACGCCGGATTTCGTCAGGCTGTCCATTGGTCTCAGGGAGCCTCAGATATACGGGGAAACGGCACCGCTGGTCATGAAAGTTCCCCAGGCTTTTCTCTGTTCCCTGACAGAGTATTTTCAGGAGATGGAACAGAGAGGCAAGCTGCCGAAGACAGATTTTGAATGCCTGGCGCTGACGATTTTTTCAAGCGCTTTTGGCTATACTTTTTTGTGGGCCTCGTTTGATAAAGAGCTGTTTGAAATTGATATGGACCATTATATCAAACAGTCTGTATCCCTGTTTATTCGGGGAATAGAGGAAGGAGAAATCCGTGATTAAAATTATTTAAGAGGGCTGGCGGATGTAACGTTTGCCGGAGTATATGAAGAGTCAATGTATTGATAAATTTTTACTATTTACGGTACTGTTATAAGCAGTACCGTTAAAAATACCTGAAATACAAGTGGACACTTGCAAATTTGATTACAGGAGGGACAAATGAGGAAATCAAACATGCATTATTGGCGGCAAAAAATACAAAAAAAGTTCCTACAGTCATTGAATTTCTGATTGAGCGGGAAGAAAATGTATTGCCGATTGTGCCGCCAGGCAATGCCATCAATGACATGATTTATGAGGTAACATAATTCAGTTCAAATGTTACCTGCATATCTTCTTTTGGTTTCATGTGGAATACAATCCTCCAGCGTACAGTTGTTACAGGCGTAAAATGCAAGGAGGACACGGCTGTTTGAAAATCTTTCCTGGCAGATTTCCCAGCTAAGAAAATGGCTGTGGCTCCGCCTGAATTGCAGGTATTCTCATCTCCATTCCGGGTTCTGGCAGGTTCGCTTTCGTTACAGTCAAGAATATCGAAAAATTCACGGCTTATCTGGGGCGATATAGTGTAGGAAAGTTCCAGCAGACATTCAGGATAAATAAGGTTTTTGTCGGTGATATCATTTATGTTCGCTTTGGTCTGTTCACAGCCATGCAGTGTCAGCGTATATTCTTTGCCGGTAACAGGCTGCAGAATTTTTAGGCTTTTCCTGTTGCGGTAATCACAGGGGAAATCTGTGGTGAAATGTCCTGCAGTCATGGAAAGTGTATCTGCCCGCAAGGTCAGTGAAATGTTCTGCGGGGAGAGGATGGGGGCTTCGTTCCAGTCAAAGGAATGGCGGCTGATACGCCAAAGGCATTCTCTGTCGCAGTCATAGGCTGCCATCAGTTTTTCAGCATGAGGGCTGTTTTTATTTTCCTGGGCGTTTGTGCGTTCTTCAGCTGCCGATTCTTCATTTAATAATTGAAATATACTTGGCGGATACCAGTACAGGCTGCTGCTCATGCTGTTTTCCAGTGGTATTTTGTCCAGGCTCATTTCTATGTTAAAATCCCGGGCAGTTGGATTTTCTGCCTCCATCTGTTCGTAATCTTCCGGTGTTTTCAGAGAAAGACGCCGTGCTTGATTCCATTTTTGCAGGAAACCAGTCATGGCTTTGAGGGAAATTTTTGCGCATACATCGAGGACGACGCCAGCTTTGCCCAAATAGACGGCAGGGATATAGATTTCCTGCCCTTCCCAGAAAAAGGTCTGGTTGACAGTCAGCGGTGTCAGTTTTTCTCCGTGTCCATTTTGTTCATGTATGCTTTGATTGTGGTAAATATCCAATTGGTTTGCCTCCTTGTGTAAATAAACTTTGCAGTTTCGTTAGCTCATAGTTTACAATATTTTAATAATTTTATCCAGAAAATTTTATATGTTTCGCATTTAAATCTGCTATACTGAAAGCTGAGGAGTTTTGGGGTTTTATATCGGCGCTGATAAATACTTTGTCATGAGGAGGAAAGATATTTAATGACAGATCAAGAGTACTACACATTCATACAGCCATATGAGGATGCGAAGGAGGTCCTGCTTGCCAGGCTCCATGTGCTGGAACATAATCTGTATGAGGTTTCGGAAAGCCAGCCTATACATAATATCCAGAGTCGGATTAAGGAGAAGAACAGTTTAGAAGATAAATTAAGAAAGAAAGACAAGCAACCTACGGTGATGAATGCCAAGGATTATCTGCAGGACATTGCAGGGGTGCGGGTCATCTGTTATTTTGCAGACGATATTTATAATCTTGTAGATGTGTTGAAACGCCAGACGGATTTGATTGTGGTCCGTGAGTGCGATTACATTAAGAAGCCTAAGCCCAACGGTTACCGAAGCTACCATGTGATTGTGGGGATTCCGGTGTATTGTCTGGACGGCATGGAATATTTTCCTGTGGAAATCCAGTTCCGCACGATGTCCATGGATTTCTGGGCAAGCATGGAACATCGTATTTTATATAAGAAACAGGAAGGGACCGGCAAGAAGAGGCTGGCAGAGGAATTAAAGGATTATGCCAATACGTTGGCAGAGATTGAGAAGCGGCTGTTTCATGCCATGGAACCATCGGAAGTTACATGAAGGTGAAGACAGGGGAAAGAACCAGAAGATTTCTGCAGCAGGCTGCGCAGCGCGTATACAGAGGACGGTTTAGAAATTTTATTGGAGGATATTTAATATAAAATTTCTAAACTGTCCTTATAAATTGTAAGAAAGAATTAAGCTCTAGGGAAATCCTGATTAAATCATTATTTCCCTAGATAATGAAACGTTTGCTATTCCCCCATGCGCAGCCGTTCCACAATTGTCTGCCGGGCTACATTTCTATAGCTTACCAGCGGCAGGAGAATTCCCAGTACTGCAAATATAGGAATTACAAACAGCAGCGGCAGCAGCGTAAAGCGGTAGGTGAAAAACCAGAACATGCTGCTGACCGCGTTGGCGAGTATGGGCATTGTCAGGAAACTGAGTACTGCCGAAGTAATAATGGTCAACATGCCGTAAATTAATCCTTCGTATATCAGCATTTGCTTTAACTGCCGCCCAGTCATGCCGATAGACTGCAGCATAGCAAATTCCTTCCTGCGGGAATAGATGGAAGTCAGGATGGCATTGAAAAAATTGAGGATACCAATCAGGGCAATGATAAAACTGAGGCTTCCGCCCACGATTAGAAACATATAGCGGTATTTTGCAAATGAATTCTCGTAGGTTTGTTTCGACTCAAAATCGAGTGCCGAATTGACATTTGCCGTATAGTTTTCCAGATAGCCTTGCATGGCCTCATTGTCTGTTTCTGCCGTATTGAAGAGGTATGCCATTACATCAGAATTTCTGCTGTTTTTCTGATAGACATCTGCATTGAGCACGAACTGGTGGGTTCCCCAGTAGCGGTAACTCATGGCGTTTTTTACCAGGACACATGCCACAACCTCATAGGAAATATCTTGAGAGTCTTTTTCTTTTACATTGATTTCGCCAGTATAGGATTCGACTCTTTCTTCCGGTATGATTTCGCCGGTTTTGGCATCGGAATACTCCCATTCATAAACATGACGGAGTTTTACTTTATCCCCCAATTTGGCCCATTGGCTGTCTGCCATTGGATGCCCATAATCGTCATCCAGATAAACGGCGGCAATTACATTTTTTTCGGGATTATATAAATCTTCCAAATCACCGTCAAAGACTTCCAGTTGGCTTAACGCGAAATCTTCCATGCCATAGAGGTGGGTATTGACGGTAACTTTTCCATCTTCGTCCCGCTCTTCATTTGCCAACATTTCCTCCAGCATTTCAGAATCCATGCCGGCGAAATAGTTTCGGTATAAATCTTCCGTCACATATTGTAAGTTGCCGGAATAACTGCCGTAGATACGTCCTTCCTCGGTGATCTTTCCGCCCGCTGAGACCGCCAAGATATCCTGTTCGGGCAGTGCCTGTTTTGCGGTGCGGTAATTTGACTGGAAATAAGCGGCGTCTCCCAAAATAAAATCGGAAACCACAAGTTGTTTGAGATATTTTTCCATATCAAAGCCGCTGGTAAAGGTATAAGTTGCCTGCAGCAGCACGACTGCCAGGGTGAGGGAGGTGACAACAAGTAATGTTTTCTTTTTATTTCTTCCCAGATTGGCCACTGCCATCCAACAGGCATTTGTCTTCTTGTGGATACGCCGCCGCTGTCTTTTGGCAGCTGGTGCATCGGTATAGCGGACAGCTTCTATGGGGGAAGTTTTTGCGGCAATCCTGCCTGGTTTTGCGCAGGAGAGCAGTACCGTTGCCAGTGAGAATATGGCAGACCCGAGAAAAATCCAGGGATTAAAGATATGGTAAGTCTTACCTATGCTGTCGTTCATGGAAGAAATCATTATTGGTGCTAAAATAGTTCCCGATACGTAGCCAAGCAACAGCCCCATAGGGATTCCGATTGTGGAGAGCAGCAAGGACTGGCGGCGGACCATGCGCCGGATTTGTTTTTTGGTAGTGCCAATGGTTTTTAATAATCCATAAAAGCGGATATCACCGCTGACGGATATCAGGAAAATATTATTGATTATCAGATATCCGGTGAAGATAATCAGAACTGCCAGAGCAGCGGCTCCTGCAATGGTTCCCAGATCATGGTTTGCAGACATTTGCGCCGCTGCGTATCCCCAATTGATGCCGATACCGATATAATTACCGGCATAAGGGTCGTCTGCCGGGTTTTCCGTAATGATAGTATCAACATAGGATTTGGGCAGGATGGCCATGCTTGCCATATTTGCGGCATCGTAATCCCACCATCCGCAAAGGAGGAAGGTATCTGTAATCGTTTCTTTTTCTATGCCGCCTATTTCGTATGATAAGGTCAGAGGTTTGCCAATTTCCGGCGTTATACCCAGAGTTTGCAGAATTCTGGTGTCGCAGGCGATTTCCTTTGTGCCTTCTTTGGGAGGTTTGCCGTATTCCGGGCTGCAGAAGGAACTCTTGCGGCAGATGTCATCCATATAGGATAATTCTGCATGGACTTTGCGGAAGGGTTCGCCACATGCCATACCAAGAAATAAGCGTGAACCTGTTTCCTTAATCAACGGGTCAGTTTCCAAAGCCTCTTTTTCCTCCAACGTGAGGTCTTTGAAACTGCCGTGGAAACTGCCGCCAACCTGTCGGAAGGTCTGTTGCTGCGTGGTATAAATCATGGTTTGTGTAATTGTAAACAGGGCGGTAAATAAAAGTGTGGTCAGTGTAATGGCAAACACGGCAATAACATTGCGTGCGCGGTTCGCTTTCAGGCTTCTCTGCGAAAGTGTAGCGATTATTTTATGGTTTTTGACGCGAATCATGACTGCCCACCTCCTACAATGCTGCCGTCTTCTATGCGGATGATGCGCCCGGCAAGCTGCGCAATTTCTTCGTTATGGGTAATTATTACCATGGTCTGCCCGAATCTTTGGCTGGTAATTTTTAAAAGCCCCATCACATCCTGGCTGGTGCGGCTGTCAAGATTCCCGGTCGGTTCATCTGCCAGGATAATGGCGGGTTTTGCAGCAAGCGCCCGGGCAATAGCTACGCGCTGCTGCTGTCCGCCGGAAAGCTGGTTGGGCAGCGTGGTCAGTTTGCTGTCCAAACCAAGAGTTCCTACAATCTGCGCAATGTAATCCTTGTCTGGCACATTGCCGTCCAGTTGGATGGGCAGCACGATGTTCTCATAGACATTCAAGACAGGCACCAGATTGTAATTCTGGAAAACAAAGCCAATCTTCCTGCGCCGGAATACGGTGAGTTCCTCATCTTTTAAAGTGAAAATCGGCTTGCCGTCTACAATCACCTCTCCGGCAGTTGGTCTGTCTAAGCCGCCCAGCATGTGCAAAAGAGTAGATTTTCCGCTGCCGGAAGTACCGACCACTGCCACAAATTCGCCCTGCAGCACAGAAAGGCTTACACCGCACAATGCATGTACTGCTGTTTCGCCGCTGCCATATACTTTTTTTAAATTTTTTGTCTCCAATATTGGCATTTTTATGTCCTCCTGCTCTTAATAAATAAATGAAAAAAGATAACTATTCAAAACGCCATATGGTTCTGAACAGTTACATCATAGGACATAAATCTTTCCAGATTCTTTCTGCAAGAATTTAAATATTACAGTTTTGAAAGATTTTTACGGCTGTGCAGCCGGAAGGTAGACGAAAAATGTACTTCCGTTTCCTGGTTCTGACGTTACTTTGATATATCCGCTTTCTTTGGCGATGATTTCCCGGGTAAGGAACAGCCCAATGCCAACGCCTTCAGAATCCCTGACCCGTGGGGAGCGATAAAACCTGCCGAATATTTTTGCCGTTTCCTCTTCAGATATGCCGATGCCGGAATCTCTGATGGCAATGCGGGCAAATAATTCTGTATGTAACAGAGCAACGGATACATTTCCTCCGGCAGGCGTATATTTGACGGCGTTGTCCATAATGTTGTAAATTGCTTCTGCGGTCCATTTGCTGTCAAAACAGGCATATAAGTTACTTGCTTCAAACTCCAGCCTTATGCCTTTTTTCGTTGCCTTAGGACTAATCTGGGCAATAACTTCTTTGAGCATGGGAGAGATGGGCCTGATTTCAGGATGAAGCACAAGAACACCTGTCTCTAAACGGGAAAGTTTGACAAGTGAGTGAATCAGAAAATTCAGTTTCTCTGCCTGCTGATTTAATGCTTCTATACAGGTTCGGCTTTCTTTTGGCAGGTCTTTTTCGCAAAGCAGCTGAGAATAAAGCAGGATATTGGCAATTGGAGTTTTTGTCTGATGGGAAATATCTGCAATCAGTTTCTTGATGTTTTCTTTTTCGTTGGATACCTGCTGTGCAGAATTTTTGGAGGCGGCAAGATAATGCGCTAATTTTGTCTCAATAAAGGAGAGCAGACTCTCATCGTAGACGTCTTCGCAGAAAGTCCCCATCGTTGCCGCGTCAATCATTTGAGCCATATGTTCCATTGTCTTGCGTAATCGGTATTTTGTATAAAATGTCCAAACTGCAGACAGCAGACTTACAAGGAGAACTGTCACGCAAAAAAGAAATTCCAGTTTCGTCATATTATTTCATCTCCCCATAGTTATAAGAATTATTTTACCGCCCATACATAACCGATGCCATATACGGTCTTGATATATTGTGGTTTAGCAGAATTTGCTTCTAATTTGTCACGTAATCTTTTTACTGTTACGGAAAGTGCATTTTCATCCACGTACTCTGCGCCGTCTGTCCAAATCCGGTCCAACAGCAGGCTTCTCTCCAGGGTAATTTGGGGATTGCTTACCAGAAGTTTCAGCAGCTTCTGCTCCGTCTTGCTGAGTTCAATTTCCCGGTCGCTCTTATAAAATTTCATATCGGAAAAGTCAAAGCAGAAATCATCTATCCGCAGGGTCTCCTTTGCCTGTGTCTCCTTTGCCCGCAGCCGGGCATTGACCCTTGCCCGCAGCACAGCGAGGCTAAAGGGTTTTGTTACATAATCGTCAGCGCCTGATTCCAGACCGGCCACAATATCCGTTTCCATATCATTGGCGGTGAGCAGGATGACTGGTATAGCAGAGGTTTTGCGAAGTTGCTTTAAAAAATCCAGGCCATTTCCGTCAGGCAGGTTGATATCCAATATCATCAAATCACAAATATGCTGCTGCAGCATTTCTTTTGTCTCCCGGATTGTTTCACATGGCAGGAAAGTAATTTCGGGGGATTGCAATGCCATGCAGATTCCGTTGTTCAGGGCTTTATCGTCTTCGGCAATGATAATTTTTTTCATTTACGCTTACCTCCGGGTTGAGCTTCTGAATGGTTATTGTTTGCAGAATATTGTAGCAGGATGGAGGGGGGGTGACAAGCATAGCTTGGAAATATGTTTCTGCGTATTAATAGTGATAAAGCAGGCAGAAATTAGAAAAAAGTGGAGAATATATTGGCAAAAGTAAAAAAATGTGATAAGATATCAAGAACAGATGTTCTAAATGCGGTTTTATTGTATAAGTAATGTGTATATGGGAGGGAATTATTGGTGAAAGGCCATTTTTTTCATAGAAAAGATTTACAAGATATATTGGACAATGTACTGAATAAGACGCTGGGGGAAATAGATGAAAATCATGTATTTGATAAAGCGCAGACCAACCCTAAAATAACCGGCATAGCAGGCGATGTTATTGAACAGTCGGTACTGGGTTATCCGGCGGATAATCTGCAGAGACCGGATTTGAATGTGGATGGTGTTGAAACGGAACTAAAGACGACGGGGATTCGCTTGTCCAAAAAGGATGAAAAAAAGTATGAGGCAAAAGAACCAATGTCAATCACTGCAGTATCACCCAATCAAATTGTGCTGGAGCAATTTTCCACGTCGAGATTTTGGCATAAGTTGAAACATATGTTGCTGGTTTATTATCATTATTCTTCAACAAAAACAGTAAAGGCTTCAGAGTATGCAGATTTTTATATTCGAGGATACGAGTTCCATGAATTTAATGCTGCAGACGAGGCGATACTGAAAAATGATTGGGAATTGATTAGGGATTTTATTATTGAAATTCAACATAATTTTGATGTGCCTGAAAGTCAGTATTCACGTATTTCATCAGAGTTGAGGGATAAGCTTGCATACATAGATACAGCGCCGAAATGGCCCAATCCGCCAAGATTCCGTTTGAAAAGGCAGGTAGTGACAGATATTGTGCAAAAACATTTTGGCAATAAGTTAGAACAGCTGCCGGGGCACTATAGTGGCTATAAAGATATTGATGAAAAATGCCATAGTATTACAATACAAGATGCTGGAAAAACAGTGAAGGAATTGATTGTACAGTATGGTATTTCGGTAAAGGACATGAATAAACTGTCAAAATCAGTGAATGAGAGTGTGATAGTTAAGATGTTTGGCGGGCAATCAAAGAAACTTAATCAGATAGAACTGTTTCAACGATTAGGTATTGTTGGAAAATCAATCACTATGACAATGGAAGGAAACAGGACAGAGGATACAAAATTGTTTGTAATTGATTTTGATGAATGGACAGATAAGAATATATTATTTGAAGAATCTGCTGCATATGATTTTTTTGCAAATCACCAGTTGCTGTGTATGATTTTTGAGGAACCCTCCCAAGCTGCCCCTTTGTGTGATAATAAGTTTCTGGGATTTAAACGTCTCATATTTAGGGACGAATTTATCCAGGGTGAGGTAAGGAAAATATGGGAAGAGGTCAGGAGCCTTATATGGGAGGGAAAATTAACAGAGACAGTTTCTCTCAACAAAGAAGGGGAACCTATTGTTAACAAAAAGACTCGTACTTTCAGGACAGAAATTAATTTTCCAAAATCAAGAAATAATCTTGTTTTTGTAAGAGGCGGAGGAGTTGATGCAAGTGTTAAAACCGAAGAAGTCAATGGGATAAAAATGTATAAACAATATGTGTGGATTAAGGGCTCTTATATTGTTGGTGAACTGAAGAAGTTGCCATTATTATAAATTATATGATAATATTATTATCGCCATGTAATTCATGGTGGGTTTGTTAGAAAGGAAATATTTTGCATGGAAAAGACAGTTTGCGAACTATTCGCAGGTGTTGGTGGATTTCGTTTAGGATTAGAAAGGGCGTCAAAGGATTGGAAAACGGTATGGTTTTCGCAATGGGAGCCTAACAGGAAGATACAATGGGCGCATGAATGTTATGTGTCGCATTGGGGGGATGTGGATAAAAACACAGGAATAGATATTGGAGAGGTAGATAAGAAACAAATACCGAATCATAATTTATTAGTAGGCGGATTTCCATGTCAGGATTATTCCGTTGCCCGTCCTCTTCCCGGCTCAACAGGTTTGGAGGGGAAAAAGGGCGTACTCTGGTGGCAGATAAGAAATACGCTTCGGGAAAAGAAAGCGCCGTTTGTTCTTTTGGAAAATGTTGATAGATTATTAAAGTCGCCAGCTTTCCAGAGAGGACGAGATTTTGGGGTGATGTTAGCTTGTTTTGCCAGATTGGATTATTCCGTAGAGTGGCGTATTATAAATGCAGCAGATTATGGTGCGGGACAGAGGAGAAGACGGGTATTTATTTTTGCTTATCACAACCAAACGTTATATGGTAAGGAAATGTGTAAGAAGAAACCATTGCTTATTATGGGAAAGGATGGTTTTTTTGCAGAAACATTTCCGATAAATGAAATTAAATCGGTATCTGAACATGAAATCGAGTATGCTGATTTAGCAGGTGTGTCAGACAATTTTAAATTTTCGTTTGACAATGCCGGTTATATGACGGAAGGTAAAATATATACGGCAAAGGTCGAACCAATATATGAGAATCCTATTCCCTTGAAAGATTTATTAGAAATGAATGTATCAGGAGATTACTTTTTAAATGAAGATTTAGAAAAATGGGAATACCTCAAAGGGGCAAAAAAGGTAAAGAGAATCAGTAAAACGGGTCATGAGTATATATTCAGTGAAGGAGCAATTTCATTTCCTGATGATATAGAATTGCCAGCAAGGACTATGCTCACCTCAGAGTCTAGTGTGAACAGAAGTACCCATGTAATCAGAGATCCGCAAAATGGCAGGTTGAGGTTGCTTACGCCGCTTGAAGCAGAAAGGATACAGGGCTTTACGGATAATTGGACTAATATAGGGATGCCTGAGAAATTTCGTTATTTCTGTATGGGTAATGCATTGGTGGTTCCAATGGTTACACGAATGGGATGTACACTAAATAAAATATTTGATAATGAGTAAGTATTGTTTAATAAGAATTGGTTTGGGAGAAAAGGAATGAAATTAAAAAATGTGTTAATCGTAGTGACAGATATAAACAAATCAATTACTTTCTATAAAGAATTATTCGGTCTGCAGGTTATCCTTGACAATGACGGTAATGTCATTTTGACGGAAGGACTTGTCCTCCAGGACAGAAAAATATGGGAGAAGTTTATTGAGCGGGAAGTTATTGCCGAAAGCAATGCCAGTGAGCTGTATTTTGAGGAGGAAGATATAGAGGCTTTTGCAGAAAAATTGGAAAAATACCATGAGCCGATTCAGTATGTAAACCGTCTGATGGAACATTCCTGGGGACAGAAAGTAATTCGCTTTTATGACCCGGATGGGAATCTGATAGAAGTTAGCACGCCTGTGAGGAAAATATCATGCGAATAATTCTTTCACCAGCCAAAAGAATGAATGAAGATTTGGATACCCTTGCACCGCAAGGATTGCCCATATATATCGGGCATACGGAAGAAATTCTTTCGTGGCTGCGGGAACAGTCTCAGGAAAGTCTGCAAAAACTGTGGAAATGTAATGATAAGATTGCAGCACAGAACGTTGAACGTTTAGAGCATATGGATTTATACAGCAGGCTGACGCCGGCGCTGCTGTCCTATGAAGGCATTGCCTATCAGTACATGGCGCCTGTGGTATTTGAGGATGCTCAATTTGATTATGTACAGAAGCATTTAAGGATTTTATCTGGATTTTACGGCGTCTTAAGACCTATGGACGGAGTTGTTCCCTACCGTCTGGAAATGCAGAGCAAAGCTGCGGTAAAGGGGCACAGGGATTTGTACAGTCTGTGGGGAGACAGCCTTTATCAGGCGGTTAAGGATGAGAGCGGTATCATTATCAATCTCGCCTCTAAAGAGTATTCAAAATGTATAGAAAAATATCTGACAAAGGATGACACGTATATTACCATTGTTTTTTGTGAGCAAGCCAATGGAAAGCTGGTGACAAAAGGCACATATGCCAAGATGGCAAGAGGTGAGATGGTGCGTTTCATGGCTGAGAAGGGGATTGAAAGTCCGCGGAAAATCAAGAACTTTGACAGGTTAGGTTATGTATACCGGAAAGATTTATCTACAGATAGGAAATATGTGTTTGAGCGGAAAATATAATATTGACAGAGCAGAGCGGCGATTGTATAATTGCTATATAATAAACCTATCAACCTATAATATAAATATGAATTAAACAGGAAAGGAGCATATTTTACGTATGAGTCAAATAAAAGAGAGCGCATTGGAGCTGATTGGCAAGACGCCAATCCTGAAACTGAATAGATATGCTAAGAAAGCTGGCATTACAAATGCTGCCATCCTTGCCAAATTGGAGTACTTAAATCCGGCAGGCTCTGTAAAGGACCGTGTTGCTCTGGCGATGATTGAGGATGCGGAGCAAAAAGGTATCTTGAAAGAAGGAGCAACGATTATTGAACCCACAAGCGGCAATACCGGAATCGGTCTGGCGGCAGTTGCAGCGGCAAAGGGTTACCGGACGGTTCTTACATTGCCGGATACCATGAGTGTGGAGAGGCGTACGCTTCTCAAAGCATACGGCGCGGAACTGGTGCTGACGGACGGTGCGGAGGGGATGAAAGGCGCGATTGCCAAAGCACAGGAGTTAGAAAAGGAGCTGGAAGGAGCTGTGATATTAGGTCAGTTTATAAATCCGGCAAATCCAGCCGTGCATAAGAGGACCACAGGACCGGAAATCTGGGAACAGACAGATGGTAAAATTGACATATTTGTTGCCGGGGTAGGTACCGGGGGGACCATTACCGGTGTAGGAGAATTTCTTAAAGAAAAGAACCCGAATGTGAAGATTGTGGCAGTAGAGCCAGCAACCAGCCCTGTGCTTTCCGAGGGGACTTCAGGCGCCCATAAGATACAGGGAATTGGGGCAGGATTTGTACCGGAGGTGCTCAACACAAAGATATATGATGAAATTATCACCATCGAAAATGAAGATGCGTTTGCGGAGGGTAAATTATTTGCAGTAAGCGAGGGCATTCTGGTAGGAATCTCATCCGGCGCAGCATTGAAAGCAGCAAGTATACTGGCAGACAGACCAGAAAATGCCGGGAAAGTTATTGTTGCACTTTTGCCGGATTCCGGGGACAGATATTTGTCTACGCCGCTGTTTCAGGATTAAAGTTAGCATAGGCTGTCGCGTTAGGCGGATGATTAGCGCTTACTGTGACAGCCTTATTTTAACCTTGCCGCTTACATTACCTGTAATTCACCATCTCTCATTTTGAGAGCCACGTCAGCCGCTTCGGCCACTTCCATATCATGTGTGACAATAATTACGCAGTACCCTTTTTCGTGTGCAAGGCTGCACAATATATCAATAATATTTTGTGTGTTTGCTCCGTCAAGATTGCCGGTCGGTTCATCGCCAAGAATAATCCTGGCATTGGAGGCAAGGCTTCTGGCAATCGCCACACGCTGCCTTTCTCCGCCTGACAGTTTGGAAGGGAAACGTCCCATCTGCTCCTGGGTGATGCCCACGCCCTCTAAGAGCGCTGCTGCCCGTGGCCTGGCATCCTTAGGCATTACTCCGCACAGTTCCATGGGGAAACAGACATTTTCCATAACGGTCATCAGTGGGAACAGGTGGAATGCCTGAAAAATCATGGAAATGCTTTCGCGCCGGTAACGGTCAAGATTCAGTTTTGCCAGGCTGTCTCCGTCAAAGGCAACCTCGCCTTCCGTGGGTAAATCCAATCCGGCGAGCAAAGAGAGCAGTGTGGATTTGCCGGAGCCGGAAGGCCCTACGATTGCGTAGACCTTTCCCTCCTCAAAAGTGCAGGAGATATCAGAAATAGCAGACTTCTGTGCGTTTTTGTACGTGTAAGTTACGTTTTTTAAAGCTAAAGTTGACATATGTTCTCTCCTTTGTATGTTTTTTGAAATACTTTTTATAATTACTGTTAATATTTTTTATTTCTGTTAAAAACAGTATACACTTGAAGATGATGAAAGTCAACAAAGATTTGATTTTTTACAAGAAGAATATTATAATAGAATCGTTTCGCAAGGATACTTAACAGAAAAAGAGGTCAATTTTGGATTATGAAAAATAAAGTAATTAAAATATTAGCTGCAGCTATTGCAGGATTTTCCGTGTTCATGGCATTCGGCTGGTCTTTCTTTAAAATGGTAGTATATTGTAAGGGCAATAAGAGACTTGCCAAGAAAAAGTGGTTTCAATTATCCCACACGAAGGTAAACCATCCGAGACATAAATTTGAGAAGGAATACGAGGAGGGCAAGGAATGGTGCGCACAGCAGGAGATGGAAGAGTGTTATATCCGAAGCAGAGAGGGATTGCTGCTGCATGCGTCTTATCTGCCAGCTGATAATGCGAAGCGGTTTGTTTTGCTGAGCCACGGATATAAAGGCAGCGGTTTTGGAGATTTTGCGTATATGGCCCAATTCCTTCATAAGCATCACTGTAATCTTTTATTTATAGACCAAAGATGCTGCGGGCAGAGTGAAGGGGAATATATTACTTTTGGGGCCAAAGAGCAGTATGATGTGCAGCGGTGGGCATTCTATATATCCAGGCAGAATAAGCAAAAGCTTCCGATATATCTCTATGGGGAATCCATGGGGGCGGCGTCAGTGCTTATGGCGTCGGGACACAGGCTTCCGCGCGAAGTCAGGGGATTGATTTCTGACTGCGGATTTCGTTCTATGAAAGGGCAGGTGCAGGATATGGCGGCAAACTGGTTTCATCTGCATTGGGTTGGTTTGCTGTTGTTTCGGCTTAATTTATTCTGCGCGCTCTTTGCAGGTTTTCGTATGAAGGAAGCAGACACGGCAGAAGCATTGAAGAAGAACCGGAGACCAGTTCTGTTTTTCCATGGAGCCAAGGACACCTATGTAGACCCGGGAAACACAATCTATAATTATTCTCTGTGCCGGGCTCCCAAGGAGCTTGTGGTAATGTCGGAGGCAAGGCATCTCTGCAGCGCCTATGAGGAGCCTGAGGTGTATAAAGCAAAGGTTTTGGAGTTTTTTGAGAAGTATGATTAATTGGCATCAGGCAGTTTGGAAAATAGTCGTTCGCAGCAGAACGCCTATTTTTTTGCATTAATTACAGAAAAAGGAAACTTTCTGATATCTGAAAGGTCTCGGTCAATTTGAGATAAAGTGTATGCTAACTCTTTAGGGGGGTAGAATTTAAATGTGAAATGTGGTAGTTTCTCAGAAGAAGGAAAAGGAGGGTTTCACATGAGAGATTATTATCCGTTGACAGCGGCACAGAAAATGCACCATAACTGGATTCAGGATTACAAGACACAGCAGGTGTCGGGCGTCAGTGTTGTTGCTTCGTTAAAAGCAGCCCTGGACTTTGGGTTGTTGAAGAAATGTATTCAGTTGGAATTTGCACGTTATGGCTGTATGAGGGTTCGCTTTACGAAGCCCGATGACAAAGGACAGGTAAAACAGTATATTGTAGAAAAAGAAACCAGGGACATTCCGCTCAAAGATTTATCCGGCATGAGTATGGCTGCGGCGGATAATCTGATGCAGCAGTGGGCATATGAGACGTTTGATGGGGATGATATTCCTATGTGTGATGTGACAATGGTAAAACTTCCAGAAGGGTTTAACGGCTTTTTTATCCACATGGATCACAGGCTGATTGATTCCTGCGGATTGGTAGTAATGATAAATGATTTGATGCAGCTGTATACGCATTATCGGTTTGGCTCTGAATTTCCTAAGGATTTGGCAGATTTCGAGATGGTTCTGGAAAAAGATTTAAAGAAGGCAAATAACGAGAAACGTCTTGCAAAGGACAAGAAGTTTTGGGACGATCAGCTGGACGCCCTGGGAGAGCCTCTCTATTCTGATATTCAGGGTCCCTCAGTTCTTGAGGAGGCAAGAAAGAAGCATGGGAATCAAAATTTGCGGGCGGCGGACATAGAACTGAAAAATTTGTTTGTGGAGGTAAAGGATTATTATCTGGAGCCGGAGCCGACGAAAAATCTGATTGCTTTTTGCATGAACCACCAGCTTTCCATGACGAACCTTTTGCTGTTGGGAATCCGTACTTATCTGTCAAAGGTCAATGATGGGCAGGAAGACATTACAATACAGAATTTTATTTCGCGGCGCTCCACGCATGATGAGTGGACGTCCGGCGGCAGCAGGACAATCATGTTCCCTTGCAGGACTGTGATTCCCGCCGAAATGGAATTTATAGCCGCTGCCTATGAGATTCAGAATGTACAGAATCGGATTTATATGCACAGCAATTATGATCCGGCACTGATAATGGATGAAATGAGAAAGCGTTACCACACACCGGAGCATACCGCGTATGAGAGCTGCTATCTCACATACCAGCCGCTGCCGGTAAAAATGGATAACCCGCATTTGGAGCAGATTCCACAGCATTCAAAATGGTTTGCCAATGGCGCTGCCACCAAGAAGATGTATTTAACCGTATCGCATACGGAACATGGAGGGATGAATTTCTCCTACCATTATCAGACCGCTCATTTGCAGGAGCATGATATGGAACTTTTATATTATTATATGATGCGTATCCTTTTCAAAGGAATCGCAGAGCCGGATATGACCATCGGCGAGATTATGGAGCAAGTGTAAAATAAATAGATTAACAGTAAGAAATAATTTTATGCAGACAACAATATTATAGGAGGATGGATGATGACAAACGAAATGCAGTTTAAAACAATTGTGGCGCAGTATTGTGAGGTAAAGCCGGAGGATATGAAGAATGAAATGAGATTTAGGGAAGATTTGGGATTCAGTTCACTTGATTTCATGTCTTTTCTGGGAGAACTTGAGGATACTTTTGACGTAGAGCTGGAGGAGGAAGATGTATTAAAGGTTCTCACGATTGCAGAGGCTTTGGAAATGATGGAAAAATTACAGCAGGAGGCGTAAAATTATGGGAATGTTAATTCGTGATATTTTAGAAAACAGTGTGGAAAAATTTGCAGATATCAAGGCTGTAAAATGGCTGCAGAAAAAAGAAATTTTCGAGAGAAGCTACAAAGAATTGATGGAAAATGTGGTAGCGGTTAGAAAGGGGTTGCTGGCGGAAGGGTTTCAGGGTAAGCACATCGCCCTTATCGGAAACAGTTCTGTGGAGTGGATTGAAAGTTATCTGGGCATTATCACCGGAAGTACGGTTGCCGTACCGCTTGACGCCGGGCTTCCAGGGGAAGATTTAATAGATTTGATAAACCGTTCGGATTCGGAAGGCCTTTTCTTAAGTCCCAAGGGAATCGCGCTTTTAGATGCAATCCTGGCTGCATGTCCGAAACTGAGAAAGATTTGGCTGCTTCAGGAGGAAGAGGCAGAAGCGGCAGATGAAAAGGTCGTGTCTCTCTCGGCGCTTAAGAAAGCGGCCGGGAATAATGGAGAAGATGCGGACAAACCGAATTCTGAGGATGTGGCAACGATTATTTTCACATCCGGCACAACTGGAAAAAGCAAAGGCGTTATGCTGACGCAGGATAATCTGGCTACGAATGTGGCGTATGTTCGTTATACGGCAGAGCCGGGAACACCGATGCTGAGCGTACTGCCAATTCACCATGCTTTCTGTCTGGTGATGGACTGGCTCAAAGGATTTTCCCTGGGTGCAACCGTTTGTATCAATGATTCCCTTTTGCATATGGTGAAAAATATGGGCGTGTTTAAGCCGCAGGTAATTCTGATGGTTCCGATGATGGTGGAGACGATTTATAAGAGGCTTTCCGCAGCGGACCCGGCAATTCCGAAACAGGCGCTGGCGGCTAATGTATTTGGCGGGAATCTGAAAATCATATTTACCGGCGGTGCACATCTGGACCCATTTTACATTGAGAAGTTTGCGGAGTACGGCGTAAATATTTATGAGGGATATGGCATGTCAGAGTGCTCCCCTGTTATCAGTTCCAACATGCCGGGCGATGATAAGCCAGGTTCTATCGGCAGACCGCTGGAAAATGCAGAGATTGCGTTTGACAATGGAGAAATTCTTGTAAAAGGCAGCAGTGTCATGAAGGGATATTACCAGATGCCGGAAGAGACGGCGGAGACTTTGAAAGACGGCTGGCTGCACACGGGAGATAAGGGGTATCTGGATGAAGATGGATTCCTGTTTATCAATGGCCGTGTAAAGAATTTGATTATCCTTTCCAATGGAGAAAATATTTCACCGGAGGAAATTGAAAATAAGCTGGCGCTTGGAGCTCTGGTGGGTGAAGTGATTGTCACAGGTGAGAACAATGGACTTACGGCAAGAATTTATCCGGATCAGGATGTGGTTCAGGTAAAAGGTCTTGGAGAAGCGGAAATTCAGGCAGGTTTGCAGGCATTCCTGGATGAGTACAATAAGAATCAGCCTACTTACCGTCAGATTACGGGGCTGATTGTACGCAAAAATCCATTTATCCGCAGTTCAACAAAGAAGATTAAGCGGCAGGAAGCTATGATTGATGAACCCTTGAAGCAATAGAGGGCATTGGAAGCGCATAATTTTATACCGATAATAGGGGACGCCTTGTTGCTGCAAGGCGTCTCTTATGATATAAAGGGCATCATGACCGCGATAAACGATTGTGTGAGAATGTCGGCGATGACTTCTGCAGGAGCCTGGAAATTCTCTGCGCTCCACTTGTGGAGCACACCGATGGTACTTCCGATGACGCAGGCAATCATATAGGAGAACTCTTCTTTGCTGGGATGGGAAGGGTCAGTGTTTTGCATGACGTTAGAGACATAGTGGTGGAACATGGTGATAAATTTCTCAAAAAATGCGCCGCCTTCCGGGTTTCTCAGCAGGTTGGCAAGAAAGGGGTTAGTCATTGTATATTCACAGATTGTCAGGAAATAGTTATTGCAAATTTCCCGGTCGTTTTTGGGGTGAAATTCTTCCATGAGGGAGAAGATGTCCTGGATGGTTTTATCTTCAACGGCAATAATTAGGGCGGGTATGTTTTCATAGTGGTTGTAAAAAGTACTACGAACAATTCCAGCTCTTTTTATAACATCAGAAACAGTTATCTTGTCTAATTCTTTTTCTTTGAGAACTAAAAAGAAAGCATCGTAGATGGCTTCATCGGCGACTGAGTATCTTTCGTCCTGTACCTCATTAATCATAGGCGTCTCCTTAATTTATTTATTATCTCATACAGTATTTATTAATATTGTACCATGGTTTGAGAACGAATGCTATAAATTGATGGGATTTAAGTTTCGCGATTTTTTATAACAGCCTATATTTTAGTACCAAAAGGTCTTGCTGCCTTTGGCAGCATAGACATCTTGCACAAAAAGCGTCTGGAAAGCTAGCTTTCCATAGCTCTTTCATGTGCAAAGTGTTTCCATCACGTTGTGATGGAAACCTCTTGGTACAATGAATTACAAAGGGGGAAATCTCGAAACTGAGGAGAAAATTCAAATCGCAGACCTTGAAAGAAATTGAAAATATGGCATAATATACTTAGCATTGTTCAATAAGCATAGACTTGAGAGGGTTACTAATGAAGAAAAAATGGTTTAAAGAGTATTTCAGCATTCCTAATTTGATGGGATATTTTCGTATATTGATGCTTCCGGTATTTCTGGTACTGTATACCCGTGCAGATACTGCCAGGGAATACGCAGCAGCATTTGCCGTGCTTGCAGTATCATTTCTGACAGATTTCTTTGATGGCAGGATAGCCAGGCGGTTTGATATGGTGACAGAATTTGGAAAGGCCTTGGACCCTATGGCGGATAAGCTGACGCAGGGGACTTTGATACTGGCAGTGTCTTGCCGTTATCCTCTGGTATATTTGCTTGTTGTTCTGTTTCTCCTGAAAGAAGGCTATATGCTGCTTATGGGCATATATCTGAAAAAGAAGAAAGACGTCTGGAATGGGGCGCAGTGGTATGGAAAAATCTGCACAGCAGTGCTGGATGTTGGGCTGTTTGTATTGCTTTTATTCTGGAATATTCCTTTGTGGGCAGCAAAAATTATTATGGCTGTGATGGCGGCGTTCATGGTGTTCTCCCAGATAAAATATGTGCAGTTCCATGTCCGTATTATCCGTGAAGGGTGATAAGTTTCCATTATTGTTCACGGTTTATTTATAGTTGAGAAAATCTGCCATAGGAAATCAGTTGCTTTTTTAATTACATCACTTTATAATATTAAAGAAGATGATGCAGGTATTGTCGAATTGTGTGAAGGACAGCAGGTGTTGGCAGGAAAACGGAGGATATTGAAAAGTTGTACTCAATAGCATTGTGTGATGATGAGATAAAAGAACTTGACCAGATAGAAGATTTTCTGGCAAGTTATCAGGATAGGAAACAGACATTGGAATACAGGATACAGCGGTTTGCCAGTGGGGAGGAATTGCTGCAGCGGGTCAGGGAAGAGGGTTATGCGCCGGATATTTTACTTTTAGATATATTTATGCCTGGCAAAACCGGTATAGAGGCTGCGGAAGAAGTGCGGAAGCTTGGCATGTGTATGCCGATTGTCTTTCTTACTACGTCGACAGAGTATGCGCTGGAAGCGTATGAGGTTGACGCTATTCAGTACCTTGTAAAACCGCTGGATGGAGAACGTTTTTTTCGTGCCATGGATTCTGCCATAGGGCAGATTCGCAGGATGGAAGAGAGCCAGGTGATGATTAAAGTTGCCGGTGGTGTACGGCAGATTAAGCTGGATGATATTGTGTATTGTGAATCACAAAAGAATTATCAGATTTTTTATATGATGGGTGAGGAACACAGAGTGCGCATGACGGCAGTAAAACTCTGGGAATTATTGGAACGATTTCCGCAGTTTGGCAGATGCGGACGTTCCTATATATTAAACATGAACCATATTCTTTCCGTGGAGCGGGAGGAGATTGTCATGGACAATGGCCGTACTATTTACATACCGCGTAATAAGGCGGCAGAGTTTAAGAAGGAATATTTTGCCTATTACTTTGATAACAGAGAAGAAATGGCATGAAGTTTTTAGCATCGTTGCCAGGCTAATGTAAGGATGAAAGCAGAAAAAGATTCTCTTTTCCTTTGGGAAAAGAGGGTCTTTTTTTGTCCCTGCAAAATTGCCACTTGTCCCAGTTTGTGGAATTTGCATGTTGCCAATGATATATTTAAGCCATATAGTATTCTGTCAAAAGGAGGGGTGCAGGCAATGTTGGGAGGCTCTTTTTGGATTGCTTTTTTGCGTAATACCATCAGCGTGGTTCTCATGATGTCCTTTTTTCTGATGTTGGACCGTCCAAGGTTTTCGATGAGGAAAACAGTGTATGGTTATGTTATTTTTGGCGTCTCCATGATAGCCGGTTATAGCTGCTGGTATTTAATTGAGCCAATCAGTTTTGTTAGATTTGCGGCATTGTCGGTGCTTCCGGTTATTGGTATTTTCTGCAGTTCGATGAGCAGCGAGGTAATCTATCTGTCCCTGTACAAAATGGCGCTGGCATTTTATCTGTTTTCTGTATGTACTTTCTGCGGCGTGGATGTTGCGCGTTGGTGGTGCGGAGGAGATTTATGGGTAGATATTCTTGTGCGCTTCATTTGTCTGTTGACAATCCTTGCCTTTACCTGGTTCAGATTCCGCAAACAATTTTTGAATGGTGTGGATTTTCTGATTCAGGAGATGGATTTGTTCAGTGCCGCAGCTCTTTTCGTGTCAGTAATGCTGGGCGCAATTATGGCTTACTGGCCCAATCTTCAAGGTTTTTCTGTTTTTAATATGGTGCGGGCGTTTTTGATTTTGTTTATGGCGGGCGTCCTGCAGTACGCAATCCTTCATCTGTATATCCATTTAGGGCAGGAACACTATTATCAGGCAGAAAAAGAATTGTTGGAGATAAATAAACAGCTTTTGCATCAGCAGATGGAGTTTATGAGGGAAGCGGAGCAGGAGGCAGCGCGGATTCGTCATGACATGCGTCACCATATTCTTTTGATTAAGGAGTATGTCAGCAAGGGGGAGGTTGAGGAATTACTTGCCTATCTCGAACAGTATGGAGAAGATGTGGGAAACCGAAAAGTAAAAGATGTCAGCAGAAACCGGGTGGTAAACAGTATATTGTCTGCCTATGCAAAAAAGGCCAGGAGCCATAATATTCAGGTGAATATGGATGTGAGGGTGGCAGAAGGGCTGGCTATCCGTGATATTGATTGGGTATCGCTTTTAGCTAATGTCTTTGAAAATGCAATTCATGGGTGCATGTATTCAGGTATGTTTGAACAGACAATTAATATTTATATTGCCCAGAAAGGAAATAAAGTCATCATTCAATGTCGTAATACCAGCAGCACGGATGTAACCTTCCGCAAGGGATTGCCACAATCGGAAAAAGGCGGCGGTATAGGAGTGCGCAGCATTATCAAGGTAGCTTCCAATTATGATGGGGAGACAGATTTTGTTATGGAGGATGGGCAGTTTGTGACAAGGATATTGTTAAATCTTCCGACTTAGTGTGTAAATAAAAAGTATTTGCGGTGAATGTGAAGGACGATTAGGGCAGTGATTGAGTATGATTGAATTTAGATTTAGACAGAAAATAGAAAATACATATTATTTAAGGAGGAGAACAAATGAATTTTTTAGATGAATTTCAAGTCATGGGGCGCAAATACCCGAATAAGCCGGCGCTGGCGGATTGTAATGGGGAGCGGGTTACAACTTATGAGGAACTTGATGCGTTAAGCCGCAGGATAGCTGCTAAGCTTGTGCAGTCAGGGGAAATGTCAGGAAAGGCCGTTATGGTCTGCATGGGCAGGAAGATGGAGTACATTGCATCGGAAATCGGCATCTTGATGGCTGGCGCTGCGTTTGTGCCGGTATTGCCGGAATATCCTGAGGAACGCATTTCCTATATTCGGGAGGATTGCCAGGCGGAAGCAATGATTGATGACAAATGGCTGTCAGATATTGAGAATTATGAACCCATACAGCCGGCAGCAAGGGAGGATAAGAGCCGCGCAATGCTTATTTATACCTCCGGCTCTACCGGGCGTCCCAAGGGGATTGTACATACGATGGAGAGCTTTACACATGCTGTTTGGCGCAACAGGAGCGTTATGTGCATAGATGAAAACGATGTGCAGGCGGCGGGAGCGCCGATGTCTTTCATTGTCTTAATCATAGAGTATTTTGCCGTACTCTCACGAGGCGGCTGTTCCCATATCCTGCCGGAAGAGACAAGAAAAGATGTGCGGCTTTTGGAGGATTATTATGCTGCAAATGGCATTACCTGTGCGTTTATCAGCCCGCAGCTGCTGCGGCTGTTTAAGAATAGGAGCCATACGTTGAAAAAAGCAATGACCGGAAGCGAACGCGTTTCCATGCTGGCGGGGGATGGTTTTGATTTATATAATGTCTATGGCTCCAGCGAGACGGCGGCGGTGGTGTTAAGCTATAAAATTGAGGAAACCATGGAGAATACGCCGATTGGCAAGCCGTTGGATGGAGTGGAAATTTTCCTGCTGGATGAGGACGGAAAAGAAGTCGCGGATGGGCAAGAGGGCGAAATCTGCGTCAAGGGCGTCTTTGCCGAGTCCTATCTGAATCTGGAGGAACAGAGCGCAAAGACATTTATCAGGCAGGAAGATGGAAGCGTTCTTTTGCATACCGGGGATATCGGGCGCAGGCTGCCGGACGGCAATTACGTCTATGTCAACCGCAAGGACTGGATGGTGAAAATCAATGGGCAGCGCGTGGAAACCGGGGAGATTGAATTACGCATTTCGTCTATGCCGGAAGCAGAAAACGCCGTGGTTAAGGCCTTTGAGGATGACAATGGGCAGAATTATCTCTGCGCATATTACGTGTCAGAAAAAGAGATTGAGGCGGAGCAAATCCGTGCTTATCTGCAACAGACTTTGCCCGATTATATGATACCCCGCTTCTTTAAGCGGCTGGACAGCCTGCCGAAGAATGCGAACGGCAAGTTGGACCGTACCGTATTGCTGCCGCCGGGATTGGACGAATATAAGACAACATATAAAGAGCCGCAGAGCGACCGTGAGAAACGTATTTGTCAGGGATTTGAGGAAATCCTGCACTGCGGCAAGGTTGGCGTGGATGACGATTTCTTTAAGCTTGGCGGAGATTCTATCAATGTGCTGAAGCTGGCGGAATTCCTCTGTGATATTGACATGGCGCCGGAAATGGCGCTGAGAGGCAGGACGCCCGCAAAGATTGCGGCGCTTCTGGAAGAGGAACAGGAAGGCAGATTAGAGAAATCTGCCGGGGAGAGGGAGGAATATGTCCTCACTGATTCTCAGGTGGGCGTTTACTTGGAATGCATCAATGACCCGCAGGCGACGATGTACAATATTCCTATGTGCTGCGAACTGCCGGCTGAGATTGATATGAAGAGATTTAAGGCTGCCGTGAAGAAAGCGGTAGCAATGCATCCTTCCTTTGGAGTAAACATTGCCTTAAGCAAAGGGACGCCGGTGATGTGTCTGCATCCGGAATATCTGAGAGCGGAGGTCAGCGAGTGGGAGACAGAGGATATCGAAGCGGTCAAGAGGACGTTTGTGCGTCCATTCCGTCTGGAGGGGGAACCGCTGTACCGCATGGCGCTGTACCGAAGCGGGGACAAGCGCTATTTCCTGTTTGATGTGCACCACATTATTTTTGACGGCACCTCGGTAAAAGTTTTCCTTGACGAGGTTTCCCAGCTTTACCGCGGGGAAGAGCCGGAGGCGGAGGACATTTCCCTGATGGATTTGTCTGTCTATGAGGAAAAATTAAAAGATACTGCAAGATATCAGAAAGCCCGGAAGTATTTTGCGGGCAAGCTTGCAGGAGAAGATTTTGGCGACGCCTTAATCAAAGATTATAAGAATAAGACGGTTACCCCTGCCAGCAATGAGGTGAGGATTTCGTTAGGCGGGGAATTATCCGCTATGGCGGTGGAGCAGTTTGTAAGGCAGAAAGGGATTTCCGAAAATACGCTGTTTTTGGGGGCATTTTCCTATGCGCTGGGCAAATTCAGCGGGGAGAGCAAGAGCCTGTTCTGCACGGTCAATAACGGCAGGCATACGGTAAACATGGCAAATTCTCTGGGAATGTTTGTGCGCACGCTGCCGATTTGCCATTCCTGGGAAGAAGGCGCATCGGTGGAAGCGTACCTGCAGGATTTCCAGGAGGAATTTTATGAAGTGATGAACCATGACTGCATTTCTTTTGCGGAGTTAGCGAAAGATTATGGCATCGCTTCGGATATCCTCTTTGTCTATCAGGGCGAGATGTTCCAGGGGCTTTCACTGAACGGCGGGCAGTATGCGGCAGAGCCGATTGCCACCGGGGATGTACAGGCAGATGTTTCGGTGATGGTGATGAAACAGGAGGGCGGCTATGAAGTTTCTCTGGAGTACCGCACGGATTTATATTGCGAAAGGACGGCAAGAGGGCTGCTTAACATGCTGCTGCAGGTGTTAAAAGGAATGTTAACAAATGGCAGACTTGGGCAGATTGCCCTTGCTTCACAACTGGAACTGCAGATTCTGGACCGCTTCAACGAGACAGAGGTTCCCTATGACAGCAGTAAGACCGTGATCGATTTATTCCGCGAACAGGCGCAGAAAACGCCGGATCACACGGCTGTTGTCTATACAGACAGAAGCTATACATATGCCCAGGTGGACGAGATGTCAGACCGTCTCGCGGCTTACGTTGCGGGACTTGGCATTGGCAGGGAGGAAGTGGTGTCCGTACTGATTCCAAGATGTGAATATATGGCGATTGCTTCGATTGGCGTGTCCAAGTCCGGCGCGGCGTATCAGCCTTTAGACCCCTCCTATCCGAGAGAGCGGCTGGCGTTCATGATGGAGGACTCCGCGGCTAAGCTGCTGATTGCCGATGAGGAGCTTTTGCCGTTGGTGCCAGAGTGGCAGGGGAAGGTTCTGCTGACAAAGGATATTCCAGGTCTGCCCAAGGCAGAGCAGCTTCCAGAGCCGCCGAAACCGGAGGATTTGTTTATACTGCTCTACACCTCGGGTTCCACGGGCGTGCCTAAGGGATGTATGCTGGAACATCGGAATCTTGCGGCGTTCTGCGACGGATACCGCAGGAATTATGAATTTACGGAGGACAGCCGTGCGGCGGCATATGCAAGCTATGGATTTGACGCCAATATGATGGATATGTACCCCACGCTGACGTCCGGCGCTGTGCTCCACATCATAGATGAATCCATACGTTTGGATCTGAATGCATTGTATGAATATTTTGAGGAGCAGGGAATTACCAACGTATTTATGACGACCCAGATTGGGCGTGCCTATGCTACCAGTATGCTTTCCGGCGCGGAGCGTTCTGGCAGTGCGGCAAATGGCAAGGAGACGGCTTTAAAATATCTGCTGATGGGCGGGGAAGCGCTGACGCCGTTTGCGCCCGAGGGCAGCACGCATTACCTGAATGTATATGGGCCTACGGAATGTACGATTTTAACGACTGCCTATCAGTTTGAGAAATACGAGGAAGATTTGCCAATTGGCAAGCCCCTGCCAAATGTGAAATTATATATTGTGGATAAACAGGGCAGAAGGGTTCCGGTCGGCGTACCGGGCGAACTGTGCATTTCCGGCGTCCATGTGTCCAGAGGTTATCTGAACCGCCCGGATAAGACCGCGGAAGTGTACGCGGACAATCCCTATAGCGATTTGCCGGAGTATCGCAGGCTTTACCATACCGGTGACATCGTGCGTTACCTGCCGGACGGAAATATCCAGTTTATCGGCAGGCGGGACGGTCAGGTGAAGATTCGCGGCTTCCGCATCGAGCTGACTGAAGTGGAAGAGATTATCCGCCGTTTCCCGGGCATAAAGGATGCTACGGTGGCAGCGTTTGACGAACCCTCAGGCGGTAAATACATCGCTGCCTATGTGGTATCGGATGGGGAAGTTGACGTGGAAGCGATGAATGCGTTTATTGAGGAGAGCAAGCCGCCGTACATGGTTCCGGCGGTGACGATGCAGATTGACAAGATTCCGTTAAACCAGAACCAGAAAGTCAATAAGCGCGCGCTGCCTAAGCCGGAGCGCAAACAGGAAGATTTGGCGCCGCCTGCGGGGGAAGTGCAGCAGAAGATTTTCGACTGCGTGGCAGAAGTTATTGGGCATCGGGAGTTTGGCGTGAACACTGATATTTATAAGGCGGGCCTTACCTCGATTGGTGCGGTCAAGCTGAACGTACTGCTGTCTGATGCTTTTGAGGGTGCGGTTATCCGCAATAAGGACTTGAAAGAACACGACACGGTAGAGAAATTAGAAAAATTCCTGGCGGGCAGCGACAGGGGGGAGACGTTTGAAAAACAGGAAATGTATCCGCTGACCCAGACGCAGAATGGTATTTTCGTGGAGTGCGCCGCCAACCCGGGAAGCACAATATACAATATTCCGTTCCTGTTCTGTTTGGGTGAAAATGTGGATTTACAGCGTCTGAAAAAGGCGGTCGAGGAGACGGTGGAGGCGCATCCTTATATTAAGACCACGCTTACGCTGGATGATAACGGTGATATCTGGCAGAAGCGTAATGATGAGCTGGCGTTTGAAGCTGAGATTTGCGGGGAACTTCATAAAGAAGAGCTGGTGAAACCCTATCAGATTCTTGGCGACAGGCTGTTCCGTATTCAATTGTTTGATACGCCGGAAGGGAAATATCTCTTCCTGGAATTCCATCATATCATCAGTGATGGAGAGTCCTGCGGCATCTTCCTGCGCGACATGAACGAGGCGTATGGCGGAAAGTCGCTGGCGAAGGAAAAATTCAGCGGTTATGAGGTCGCGCTTGTGGAAAGGAAGGCGTTGCAGGGGCAGGAGTATGCGCTTGCCAAACAGTATTATGATTCGATTTTTGAAGGCTGCGATACGGATTTCCTTCCGACTAAGGACCACAGGGAAGAGACGCCGGGACTCGGCATGTACCACAGGACGGATGAGACTGATATGGAAGCGCTGCGCCGCTTCTGCACCGAGCAGAAGATTACTTTGAACACGCTGTTTACCGCGGCGTTTGGATTTGTGACGGGACGTTATGTCTACAAGGATGAGGCGGTGTTTACGACCATTTACAATGGCAGAAATGATTCCCGGCTGTCCTCCACCATCAATATGCTGGTGAAGACGCTGCCCGTTTACTGTAACCTGGATGGGGAAAAAGAGATTGGCTCTTACCTGAAAGAGACCGGCGAACAGTTGATGAACAGCATGAATTCCGACATTTATTCATTTGCGGAAATCAGCAGGGCATATGGGATTAAGGCGGACATCATGTTTGCGTTCCAGGGCGATAATTTCCGCTTTGATGAGATTGCCGGAGAGAAAGCGGACAATGAGCAGCTATCCTTAGACACGGCAAAAGCGCCGCTGTCTATAGACGTGATGGTTAATGAAAACGAGGTCTGCTACCAGGTGGAATACCGCAGCGATATGTATGAGGAGCGTACGATTGCCGGGCTGATTGACAGCCTTGCGGTGACAGTGCGGGAATTCCAGGCCAGAAAACAGTTGAAGGAAGTCTGCATGGTGAGCGATAAGGCGCGCCGTGAACTGGACAGCGACAATCAGACGGAACATGCGGTGGAGCAGACCACGGCAAACGTACTGTTTGAGCGGCAGGCAGCGCTCTATCCTGACAAGACGGCAGTCATTGCCTGCGGCAGGAGCCTGACGTTTTGTGAACTGAATCAGAATGCTAACAAGATTGCCAACCATTTAATTTCCATGGGCTTGTCCGTTGAGCAGATGGTGGGCGTGATGCTGCCGAGGACGGTGGACGTCTATGCGGCAAGGCAGGGTATCATGAAAGCGGGCGGCGCATTCCTGCCCATAGACCCCGAATACCCGGATGAGCGAATCAGTTATATCCTGGAAGATTCGCGGGCAGAATTTGTGCTGATGCCCAGGGAAATTGCCAGAGAGCGGAAAGTGCTGATTGACAATCTGTCTGCCAAGGCGCTGATTTTGGAGGAATTATTGGCAGAGGATGGCAATACCGAGAATCCCAAGGTGGATATCAAACCAGAGAATCTCTGCTATTGCATTTATACTTCCGGTTCCACCGGAAAGCCCAAAGGCGTGATGATTGAGCACCGGAACCTGGTGAACTATGTGGACGACAACCCCTACAATGTGGAGGCACAGTCCTATGTGTACAACGCCACGGTATCGCTGGCATTTGCGGCAATCACATTTGATGTTTCTGTTTTGGAGGAATGTATCCCGCTGTACCATGGCATTACCGTCTGCATGGCAGATGAAGAGGAAATCCACAATCCGCTTGCCCTTTCTAAGCTGATTTTGGAAAACGGCGTGGATATGATGACTTGTACACCGTCGTTCTTAATCAATATTATCGACATGCCGGAGATGAAGAAGGCGTTGTCGCAGATTAAGGTCTTTAATGTGGGCGCCGAAGCATTCCCCGAGGCGCTCTACGATAAAATTATGGCGCTGGGAACAAATGCCATCACTTTCAACGGCTATGGGCCTACAGAGACAACGATTGGCTGTGCGTTCGATTTGGTGACCGGGGATAAGATTACGATTGGCAAGCCGATGGCAAATATTAAGATGGTGATGATTGACAAGTACCGTAATCTGCTGCCCGCCGGTGTGCCGGGCGAACTGCTGATTATCGGCAATGGCGTCGGCAGAGGCTATGTGGGCAAACCGGAGATGACAGCGGATAAATTTATTCAGTTTGAGGGCATGAGTGCGTACCGCAGCGGCGATTTGGCAAAATGGAACCACCATGGCAAAATTGAATTTATGGGGCGCATGGATAATCAGGTCAAATTGCGCGGGCTTCGTGTGGAGCTGGATGAGATTGAAAATGTCATGAATCAGTATCCTACGGTCAAATCCAGCGTGGTACTGGTGAAAGAAAAAGATTCCAATCAGTTCCTTTGCGGTTATTTTGTGGCGGAGAGCCAGGTGGAAAAGCAGAATCTGACCTGTTTTATGCAGAAATATTTAACGCCCTATATGGTGCCGAGCGTGCTAATGCAGCTCCCTGAGCTGCCGCTTACCAATAACGGCAAGGTCAATAAGCGCGCGCTGCCGGAGCCAGAGTATACGACAGAGAATAAGAATTATGTGAAGCCGCGCACCGAACTGCAGCGCAAATTATGCGAAATATTTGAGATGGCCCTGGGCGTGGAGCAGATAGGCATCGAGGACGATTTCTTTGAAAACGGCGGCACGTCCCTGTCGGCATCCAAGGTGGCAATGAAGTGCATGAGCGCGGGCATTCAGGTAGCTTACGCAGACTTGTTTGATTACAAGACGCCTCTGGAATTGGAACGCCATATTCAGGAGCTGCAGGGTGTGAGCGTTTCCGCAGGAGACGAAGAGGAGAGCGGAGAAGGGCAGGGCTCTTTAGAGCAGGTATTAAGCCGTAATGTTGTGGAACACGTAGACGAGATTGCGCCGTCTGCCCTCGGCAATGTCCTGCTTACGGGAGCGAATGGTTTCCTGGGAGCGCATATCTTAAAGAACATGATTGACAATGAGGACAATACAATATACTGTTTGCTGCGCAAGGGCAAGGCTTCCACTTTGGAGAAACGGCTGAAAAGTATGCTTGTGTATTATTTCAGCAATCCCTATGAGGAATTGTTCGGCAGCCGGATTCAGTTAATCGAAGGCGATATTACGGACGCTGCTAAGGTAGAGAGTTTGCAACAGTATGATTTTGAGCGTGTGATTAACTGTGCGGCTTGCGTCAAACATTTCTCTGCGGACGATACCTTAGAGCAAGTCAATTACCAGGGCGTTCTGAATCTAATCCGTCTGTGTGAAAAGACCGGGCGCGAGCTGATTCAGATTTCTACGGTGAGCATTGCCGGGGAGAATGTGGGAGGAAAGTTCCCACTGGAGAAAAAGCTGCATGAGCATGAGTTATATTTTGGGCAGAGTTTGTCCAACAAATATATTGACACCAAGTTCCGTGCAGAAAAAGCTGTCTTAGAGGCAGCAGCGCAGGGCATGAAAGGCAAGGTTATCCGTGTAGGAAACCTGATGAGCCGTGTCAGTGATGGGGAGTTCCAGATTAACTCGGTGACAAATGGATTTATGCGTACCTTGCGCGGCTATGTGGCGCTGGGCAGGTTTCCGGTATCCATGCTGGATATGCCGACCGAGTTTTCGCCGATTGATTCCACAGCGGAGGCGATTGTCAAATTGTCTGCTGTCCAGAGTGAATTTACGGTGTTCCATGCATACAGCAGCTATTTGATTCAGATGGCGGACGTGCTTGAGCAGATGAACGCATCGGGTATCCTTGTGGAGACGGTCAGTGATGAGGAATTCCAACAGTCTCTTCTCGCCGCGTTGGAGGATGAGGAGAAAAACGAGCTGATTTCCGGGTTGATTGCGTATGCGTCCAGTGATGCGGACAGCAGTACCGTCTACATTGATGCTGATAACAGCTTTACCACCAAAGCATTGTACCGTCTTGGCTTTAAGTGGCCGATGCCGGACAGTGTTTACCTCAAAAATGCGCTGACGGCGTTAGAGACGCTGGGATTCTTTGATGGAAGGCTATAAGAAACAGTTCAGTACGTGCCCTTTGTGAATGGCGTGGGTTGAACTGCGATAGGAGTTTAGGATGGAAAGAAACGCGTTTTTAATCAACAAGAAAATCCACCAGTATATTTTGCCTGGCGTGCTGATGACAGTCGCCATGCAGCTAGGCAATGTGGTGGACGGCATGATTGTCGGTAACCTCCTGGGAGCGGAGGCGATGGCGGCGATTGAGATTTCCATGCCGGTGCTATTGCTTCTGCAGATGGCGGCAATGATGCTTGCCATGGGCGGCGCGGCGGAGGCGGCAGTGCTCCTTGGCAAACGAGATATGGAAAAGGCCGGCGGGGTGTTTACCGCTTCGCTGGCAGCCGGTCTGGCGGTATCGGTGTTTTTTGCGTTGTTTACGCCAATCCTGCCGGGACCGCTTGCCAAGCTGCTTGCCGGAAATGGCGGCTTGGCTGCGCTTGCCGAGCCGTATATGATGGTGAATTTTGCGGGAATCCCTATTCTCACGGTTGCTATTATTTTCTGCTATTTTATGAATGCAGATAACCATCCGCAGTTGGGAAGCGCGCTTTTCATCATTGCCAACGTGGTAAACCTGGTGTTGGATTTTGTGTTCATCCAGAATTTCCATATGGGAATGGCAGGCAGTGCGCTTTCTACTGTGATTGGTTATCTGACCGGAATGGTAACGGTAGCAATCTATTTTCGCTCCAAACAGCGGATGCTGCGTCTGCAAAAGCTGGACAAAAAAGCGTTTCAATATGTGGGGCTTGCGGTGAAAGCGGGTATTCCCAGTGCAGCGTTTACGCTGATGTCTGCCTTGAAATCCGTGATTATCAATTCTGCGATTGTGCGTATGCTGGGAAGCGACCCGATGGCTGTTTATTCTGTCTGCGTCAATGCCGTGCTAATTGCGGAATTGTGCGTAGGCGGCGTTATCGGGCTAATCCAGAATATTGCGGGCATCCTCTATGGAGAGCGTGATTACTATGGCATCCGCACACTCTGTAAAAGAGTGCTTGCCTACAGCTACATTGCCATAGCAATCTTGCTGGTAATATTTTTTGCCGTTCCAGGGGCGATTGCCGGATTGTTTGGTATCACGGAGGGAGATATGTTTGCGCTCTGTGAGACAGCGCTGCGTATCTTTGCCTGCAGCTTTCCATTTTATGTGTACAATAAGTTCCTCATGTCTTACTACCAGACGATTCTGCAGCCAGGTTTGTCTACAGTGGTGACAGTATTACAGGGATTTGTGGTAATTGTGCCGCTGACCCTGGCGGGAATTTTTTTCTGGGGATTAACAGGCGTGTGTGTGATGGCAGTGGCAAGCGAGGCTGTGACAATCCTTGTCGCTTCTCTCTGGAGGATACTGGGACAGCGCAGAGGAAAGTTTGCAGCGGGGGGCGTATATATGCTTCCTCAGATTGCAGGCGAGATATCTTTGGAATGTTCTCTGGAAAATAATCTGGATGAGGTTATCGCCTTTCGGGAAAAGCTGTTTGTATTCTGTGCAGACAATCATATAAATGACCGGGCGGCTAAGATTCTGGGGCTTGCCGTGGAGGAGATTGCCGCCAATATTGTGCAGTATGGTTACCGCGGCGGACAGAAGAATTATATGGATATCAGTTTTACGATACAGGATGGTAAGTATATGTTAAGAATCCGCGATGACGGCGTACCCTTTAATCCCATGGAGTACAGTAAGCAGGAAGAAGAGACAGTAACGGTAGGCGGTATTGCCCTGATTAAGAAGATGGCGTCCAATTTCCAGTATATGCGGGTATTGAACATGAACAATACAGTGATTGAGCTGAATATTGAAAGGGGATGCTAATGGTCCCCAAATTAGCACCAGTTATCCCAGACTAAAAAAATTGCTGGTACATTTGTTATAATAATACAATTAACGGCAGATTGCGAAAAACAATCAGAAAGGAGCAATACATATGGGAAAACCAGTTTATACTGGATTGTCACACGTCTGCATTTTTGTAGATGATGTGCCGGAGGCATTTAAATATTACGAGAGGATTTTGGGGGCAGTGCCCAACCAGCATATTCCACATTGGAAAAATAAGGGATTTTTTCAGGCAGGCGGATTTATCGAGGAAGCAGAGGAGGCGGAGGTTTCCATCGGCTTTATGGATGTGCCGGGCACAAAGTTCACGATTGAACTGATGTGCTATCACAATCCTAAGGGACGTCAGGAGCCTATGGTTTTCAAAGCTAACGATATCAGCGGCGCCAGGCATGTGGCGCTGAAGGTCATCAATATTGAGGAAGCTTTTGATTACATAAAAGCACAGCCGGACGTAACTTTGATTAATACGACAGAGGATTATAAAGTTTTTCAGATTAGCAAGACAGAGCCGTCAGATTTTTGCTATTTTGATGAAGAGAAAGAAAAGGATGCAGCAGGAAAACAGAAAGCAGCGGATATTCTGGGCAATACCAAGTATTTTTACTTTATTGACAGGTATGGTCTGCAGTGGGAGTTTGAGCAGGGGCACACGGATATCGGAGACTAAGGAGAGTAGGATATGAATATTACAAAGAAAGCAAATGGAAATCAATTATGTATCTCCCTGGAGGGGAGGTTGGATACGACAACTGCGCCGGAGCTTGAGAAAGTTTTGTCCGGCAGCCTGGATGATGTGACGGAACTGACCTTTGACATGGGTGCGCTGGATTACCTGTCATCTGCGGGGCTGCGTATCCTTCTGGGTGCACAAAAACAGATGAATAAGCAGGGCAGTATGAAAGTCACGAACGTGAATGAAACGATTATGGAGATTTTTGAGGTGACTGGATTTGCGGATATCCTCACGATTGAATAGTGGAGAACTTATGAGTGAACAGGCAGCTGCTGTTTCGCTGGAGCAAAATGAGCAGTTTCTGAAAAAGGCATATGGGAAGGCATTGATTCCCTGTATGTTGTCCATTTTAAGCGGCAATATCAATATCCTTGCAGATGGCATCCTTGTCGGGCAGCGGCTCGGGCTGGATGCCTTAGCTGCCATTAATTTTAGTTTACCAGTTTATCTTGTCCTGTGTATTGCCGGTTCCTTTGTCGTATCGGGCACAGCAATCTGTGCGGCGGCGGCGATTGGCGATAATCAGGAGCGCAAGGCGCAGGAACTTTATAAAATGTCAATTTTCTGGTGTGTGCTGTTAGCGGCAGTAATTACAGCAGCTGGCTTAGCGTGTTTAAAACCGCTGGCAGGCCTGCTGTGTTCTGAGGAATCTGTGTCGCTTTTAGTGATGGAATATGTCGGCGTGACCATTGCCGGGGCGCTGCCGAAAATCCTCATTTACATTCCTTTCTGGTATCTGAGGCTGGATGGAAGGAATCGACAGGTTACCTGGATGATGCTTGTGATGGGAATGGGAAATGTTCTGCTGGATTTGTTGTTTCTGTATACGTTTGATATGGGTGTATTTGGAGCTGCGCTCGCCAGTGTCGCGGCTACGGCAGTCTCCTGCCTGTTGGGATTTGTCTGGCTGTGTGATAAAAAGAGCAGCTTTTCCCTGGGAGTCTGCATTGTCTGCAAGGGTGTTTCTGTCTTGCAGATTGCCAAAGCAGGCAGCCCATCGGCCATGAACAATCTGTTTCAGACGCTGCGTGTCATAGCAGTGAATACGCTGCTTTTGTGGAGCGGCGGCAGCGGATTGGTGGCGGCGTTTACAGTTGTAAATTGTATCAGCGCCTTTGAGGAGAGCGTCACCGGCGGCGTTCCGCAGGCGGCAGCGGCAATGCTGGGCATTTACAGCGGAGAACACGACAACAAGAGCGTCCGCATGTTAATAAAGAGACAGATAAAAAGCGGTGTGCCCTATTGTATGTTGTTTTCTGCCGTGATTCTTGCAGGGGCAGATTTGATTGCCGGTCTGTATGGAATTACAGAATCACTGGCATTTGCCTTTTTTTGTTTGTCGATGGGTATGATTCCCGCATTATGTAACAGCATTTTATCAGGCTATTATAATGTGTCGGGTCATGCCATGTGGTCAAATGTGATTATTCTACTGCGCGTGTTTGTGATGCCCTGTGCCAGTCTGTTTGTGCTTTGGCAGCTTTCGCAGAATCCGTGGTGGTTTTTATTTTTCGGCGAGGTTTTCACGCTGTTTTTCTGGTTTGCGGCGACAGGAATTTATCGTCATTTTCACAGGCGCTGTTCCCGCTTTCTGCTGATGGACAATACCTTGGAAGAAACTGGGAGGGTCATCAATTTTTCTGTGCGTGCGGAAACAGAGGATATCTGTGATGCCAGCAGTAAGATTACTGTATTCTGTGAAGAAAATGGAATGCTGCCGGGGCAGGTTATGCGCGTGAGCCTGGCAATGGAAGAATTGATGACAGTGATTGCGTCTGTGAATCCTGTGGGCGGAGTGGAATTTGACCTCAGGGTATATTCCCTGGAGGGCGTTATCGGAATCCGTATCCGTTATAGCGGCAGAGAGTTCAATCCCTTGCTCCGGACCCAAGTCAGCGCTGAGCAGGAAAGGACTTCGGCGGCAGGACTGGATGATATGTATATGGGCATCCGTATGATTGAGGATATGGTGGAAACATCCCTGTACCAGCGTACGTTTGGTATGAATACGATTCAGATTTACATATAACAGCAAGTGGAGGTAAGCATGAAGACCAATTATGAGAAACTGGGGAAAGAATCTATGGATTTACTCAAGAAGACCTCAGAACTGGCAGCAGAAGTGCAGCTGCGGATGCTCGCTGGGATTATGCGCCGTAATAGTGATACGGTTTATGGGAAAAAATACGGTTTTGGAGAGATTGAGACTGCTGGGGAGTTTCAGAGGAAAGTACCGCTTTCCGTGTATGGAAATTATGAAGATTACATTCTGCGGATGATTGCAGGCGAGGAAAAGGTTCTTACAGAGGAGCCTTGTGTTTATTACTGTATCAGTTCCGGCACGACCGGGGAGGCGAAGTATCTGCCGCTTACGGAGACTGATTTAAAGATTCAATACAGCTATGCTTATGGAATTCCTTTTGGCATGGTACGGGAATACTATTGGAATTCTCCAGAGGACAAGGTTTTCGGCAAAATTTTTCAGATTGGGGAATTTGCCAAAACCTCTATGAAGAACGGCGTAATGAATGGTATACGTTCCGGCTGCCTGTATCAATGGCTGGACAGAGACGGACAGTTTGACGCTGGGGATTACTGTGTGCCCAAAGAGGTTCTTTTTCCCAATACATTGGAAGATTTACTTTACATTAAAGTGCGCTTTGCCTTAGAGGAGCAAAATCTCTGCGCCATACACGGAGTCTTTATTAATCGGGTGGCAGGAGTTATGGATTATATCTGGCGAAACTGGGAAATTCTGCTTCGTGATATGGAACATGGAGGTGTAGATGAAAGCGTGGACCTGAGCCCCTGGTGGCGGGAATTTGTGGAACGAAAACTGCCGCCCAATCCTCAGAGGGCAAATCAGCTGCGCCTTCTTTCTTATAAAACGCTGCGGAAGAACATGGTGGAGAAGATTTGGCCCAGAGTTCGTTATGTGCTGGCAATCGGGGGAAAGTCATTTTCATATTATACAGAGAAGATGCAGGGATATGCGGGGAATGTTCCTATCTATCATTACGCTTATGCAGCCTCAGAGGGAATTTTTGGCGTTGCGGAAAAAATGAATCAGCCGGACCGTTATATACTCTTTCCGGAAGCAGGATTTTTTGAGTTTCTTCCGCTGGCAGATAGACTGAAAAAATATGAACAGCCGTTATTTATGTGGGAAGTCAGGGTGGGGGAACGGTATGAACTTGTGTTTACGAATCATTCCGGATTGTACCGCTACTGCATGGGGGATGTAGTGGAGGTCGTAGGCTGGTATGGGCAGGCGCCCATCGTGCAGTTTTGCTACCGCAGGAATCAGGTAATCAATATTGCCGGGGAAAAGAGCAACCAGGAGCAGCTTGCGCAGGCTATCAATAACTTCGCTATGCAACTGCGCTGCGAGGTTATAGGATATAGTGTGCAGGAGGATATGTCGGATGTATTGCCGCGGTATCTGTTTTATCTGGAATGCACAGCCATGGATAATACAGATGCGGAAGACATTTTAGATGACTGCCTGTGCCAAGTGAATTATGAGTATCGGGGCTGTCGGAAGATGCATGAAATCGGCAAGGTGGGCATCTCTTATCTGCGTACAGGCAGCTTTTGCCGCTATGAGCAGCACTTGGCAAATAGTGGTAAAATGATGGGGCAGAATAAGCATGTCTGTATTTTGGATACGGCGGAGAAGAAACAGTTTTTTGCGTCGCAAATGATGGAATAGAACAAAAGTTTTAATAAATATTGTAACACTGATATAATAGCTGGGCTGTCAGGGAAAGGAAGAACAGGAATGAAAAAAAGAATCACCGGGCTTACAGGGAAACTGACGCTTGGCGTCGTTATTTTTGGTATATTGCTGGGGGCAATCATCAGCATGATAGGTTACCGGGAATTTACGTCTGTGTTAGAACGGCAATATAATGACTCGGCTTACGAGATTGCGGAGACTGCGTCCCAATATTTGAATCCTGACAAATTTGAAAAATATCTGGCAACAGGAGAGCAGGATGAGGAATATCGGCAAATTGAAAAGCGGCTGGACGACTTGGTGGATGCTACGAATACGACCTTGATTTATGTGGCAAAGGTCGATACTTCGGATTACCGTACGCTTACCTATATCTATGATGCGGTGAATTCTGCCAGCGGTTTTGAGCGTTACCCGCTGGGTTATACGGCAATTGGCGTGGATGAGAAGTACGTGAACAATGTGCGCAATATTATCACCAAAGGTGAGCGTGCCACAGAGTACCTTTATTCTTATTCAGAGGAATCGGGGGCACATACGACGGCAGGCATTGCCATATATGATTCCAGGGGAAAGATTGTGGCAATCCTTGGCGTGGAGAAAGCCATGAGGAGGTTGGAAAATGCCCGCAATACGTATGTGAAAGACGTGCTGTTGGGTGTTTTAGTCGCCGTATGCCTGTTTTTGCTTGTGTACAGCATGTTCCTGTACCGGGGAGTTTTATTGCCGATTCTTGCAGTCACAGACGAGGCCAAACGATTTGCAGATTCCAATACGCCCTCAGATAAATTGTCTTCCATTAAAAACAATGATGAAATTGGAGTGTTGGCAAAGGCTGTAAATAAAATGGAAGCGGATATTATGGATTATATAGAAAATTTGACGATAATAACAGCAGAGAAAGAACGTATTGGCGCAGAACTTTCGATTGCCACGCAGATTCAGGCGGATATGCTGCCCAGCATTTTCCCGGCGTTTCCGGAACGGCCCGAATTTGACATTTATGCTACGATGAATCCGGCAAAGGAGGTCGGCGGCGACTTCTATGATTTCTTTATGGTGGATGAGAGGCATCTGGCGATTGTCATGGCGGACGTCTCAGGAAAAGGCGTACCTGCGGCTCTGTTCATGGTCATTGGCAAGACCTTGATTAAGGATCATACACAGCCCGGCAGGGATTTAGGAGAGGTATTTACAGAGGTTAATGACCTCTTATGCGAGTCCAACAGCGAAGGGCTGTTCATCACTGCCTTTGAGGGGGTATTAGACCTTGTGAGCGGTCAATTTACATTTGTCAATGCAGGACATGAGATTCCATTTATCTGCAAAAAGGGCGGCAGTTATGAACCATATAAAGTCCGCGCAGGTTTTGTGCTTGCCGGCATGGAGGGGATTCGTTACCAATGCGGCAGTATGCAGTTATCTCCCGGCGACCGTTTGTTTCAGTATACGGACGGCGTGACGGAGGCAACGGATAAGGACGGAAAGCTCTATGGTATGTGCCGGCTGGGAGAAGTCCTTGGACAGAATGCTTCCCTGCCGCCCACAGAGCTGCTGGTAAAAATAAAAGAAGATATTGATACTTTTGTAGGGGATGCGCCGCAGTTTGACGATATCACTATGTTATGTCTGGAATACAGGGAAAGGATGAGCTATGAAAGAATTGACGATTGACGCAGCTGTGGAAAATATAGAGAAAGTAACGGCATTTGTGAATGAACAGTTAGAATTATTAAATTGTCCAATCAAAGCGCAGATGCAGATTGACATTGCGATTGACGAGCTCTTTGGCAATATTGCGCATTACGCTTACAATCCCGAGGTGGGTCCGGCGACTGTCCGCGTGGATGTCTTGCAGGAACCTCTCTCTGTCATTGTGACGTTTATCGACAATGGCGTAGCCTACGATCCGCTTGCCAAGGAAGAGCCTGATGTGTCGCTCTCGGCGGAGGAGCGGGAAATCGGAGGGCTCGGGATTTATATGGTGAAAAAGAGCATGGATGAGATTTCCTATGAGTATAAGGATGGGCAGAATATATTGCGTATCAAGAAAGGGATATGAGGTGAAATCGAACAAATTAGTTGATATTTTCGTTCCATTTGCGTATAATGGTTAGTTGATACTTGTGTGGTTGCAGATGTTCTGCTTATTATATTATGAGACGCAGTATTCCTAATGAAGATAAGTACGCAAGTTCTTGATAGTATCAAAATTTGGAGAAAACTCATGGCTAAGAAAAAGTATTACGCAGTTAAAAAGGGCAAACGTACAGGCATTTTTCAGTCCTGGGAGGAATGCAAAGCTTCGGTTGACGGCTATCCGGGGGCAGAATACCGAGGGTTTGCCACGAAGGCGGAGGCAGAAACATATATAACAGGGACGGGAAATTTTGCACATGGGACGCAGCGGTCCGTTTCAGAGGGTGATGCCGTAGATGAGAATTCCCTAGCTGGAATCAAGGGAGGGCCAGGGCAGGTGATAGCCTATGTGGACGGAAGTTTTGACGAGAAGATTGGTAAATATGCTTTTGGCTGTGTCATCCTTACGCCGGAGGGCGAGACGATACGGCGGTTTGGCAATGGGGATAATCCGCAGTCCATGGCATTGCGCAACGTAACCGGGGAAATGTTAGGGGCGATGTATGCGGTAAAATGGTGTGATAAGTATGGCTATTCCGCCATCGAAATCTGCTATGATTATATGGGGATAGAAATGTGGGCTACCGGAGGCTGGAGAGCGAAAAATGAACTGACCCAGAAATATGCCTCATTTATGAAGGAACATGGCAGCAAACTTAACATTTCTTTTTGTAAGATTGCGGCCCACACTGGTGACAAATATAATGAGGAAGCGGACCAGTTGGCGAAAACTGGATTGGTGGAAGGCAAGGGGATTCCTGAAATTTAAGTTTTAATGGTAATATAATGATGGAACGATTAACCCATTGCACATTGACAAACTTTTGAACTTTGTATATGATTATTACGATAATTTTACAACCGCTTTTTACATATATATTTTCAGAAGGAGACGGTTTATATGAAAAAAGCAGATGTATTTGATTATTTGTCATGGCGTGGGGATTTGACGTTTGCACAGAGTGCGTTTAACGAGATTGATTCGTTGATTTTATCCGTGTTTGCATACCTGGATTATTCATTTGCCCAGGAGAAAAATGCGGTACAGTTTCGGGATGCGGTAGCTGTCATCAACAGGACAACAGATAAACTTAAATTTGATGGTCCCAATATGATGATGCGTTCCGTAATAGAACTTGCTTCTGCAGCGGCAATTTTTCCACGATTTCGGGATATGGAAGTATCCCACTTTTTTGCGGTTACGGATGAGGAGAAGGAGATTCAATTTGCGGCGGTGACATTTCTTCTTTCTGACAAAACTGCTTTTTTATCTTTTCGGGGAACGGATAATACATTAGTCGGCTGGAAAGAGGACTTTAACATGTGTTTTACGCAGGAGATACCCTCACAGAAGGTAGCTGCAAAGTATGCAGTTTTGGTGGCTGAGGATATGGCTTTGCCGCTGCGCCTTGGCGGTCATTCCAAAGGCGGGAACCTGGCAATCTATGCGGGTACGCGTCTGCCGTCGGAGCAGCAGGATAATATTGTGTGTATTTATAACCATGATGGGCCGGGATTCAGCAAGGAATTCCTAAAACGTGCGGGATATCTGAATATCCGAGGGAAGATACGCTCTTTTGTTCCAGAATCTTCCATTGTAGGAGTGTTGATGGAACATGACGTTTATACCACGATACGCAGCAGCAGTCCTTCTCTTCTGCAGCACAATCCATTTTCCTGGATGGTGCTTGGCACACATTTTGTCTATGACGCCAGGAGCTTTTCGGGAAAGAGATTTGAAAAGGCAATCAATTCCTGGATAAAATCAATGACAGCGCAGGAGCGGGAAGAATTGGTAGAAAATGTATATGGGATTCTCAGTTCCTCCGAAGCCAAGACCATCGACGATCTTGACAATGCGAAAATGAAATCGTTTTTGTCTATGCACAAGACATTTCGAGAGATGGGGATTAAAAAGCAGACGCAGCTAATGTTGAGTCTCAGTAAAGTATTTTTTAACAATGATATGTTCATTAACAATGAAAATGAATGATTTATGTTGGGTGATATGTTCGCCAAAGATGAAAATGAGTGATTTGTTTTAAGGAGGTTTCAAAATGCAGAATAATGATTTGAGAGCAGAATTAATTCGTCAGTTTCCAGCGGAAGTAGTGGAAATGCGTGATGGGCAGAACGAGGCGTATTATGCCTGCCCGACCTGTTCGAGGGCAGTGTCTTTGGGCATGGACAAATGCATTTGCAACCAGGCTTTGAGTTGGAAAAATATACAGCAGGCTGAGGAGGCCGAGGGAGGCAGACGGAAAGCAATCATTGAATTTGAGGTTGCTTCAGATTTTGTGAATGGAAATTGCAGGAAATGCCCTATCTCTTATATTGGAAAGAATGGTGGGGATAACGTATATGAATGTCCGTTAAATATGCGGGGGAACTGCAGAATTAAACTATGCTAATATAGCTGGTTAAAAGATACATAATTTCCTGTATAAAATTAATGCATCTGCACATGCTATTCCCATTATAAGGAAAGGCAGGGAATATGATGGCGATGGATTTTAAAGAGAGTGAGACAAAGACAAATCTGATGCGTGCGTTTGCCGGAGAAAGCCAGGCAAGAAACCGTTACACATTTGCAGCGGGGCAGGCAAAAAAACAAGGTCTCTATGTGATTGAGCATTTGTTTAAGTTTACGGCAGACCAGGAGCAGGAACACGCACAGGTTTTTTATGAGCAGCTGAAAGAGCTGGCAGGAGAGAACATTGAAGCTGACGGTGCCTATCCGGTGGACATAAACCCCAATATCTCAGAACTTTTAAAGATGGCGCAGCACAATGAGTATCAGGAGCACGATGACGTATATCAGCATTTTGCAGATGTTGCGCAGAAAGAAGGGTTTGGAGGCGCAGCTGCTAAATTTCGCATGATTGCAGAGATTGAGAAACTTCATGGAGACCGTTTTGGTGTGTTTGCGCAGCTTCTGGAATCGAATCAGCTTTTTGTTTCCAAGGTGGAGACGAAATGGATATGCCTGAATTGCGGGCATGTGCAGGAAGGAACAGAAGCGCCGATGAAATGTCCGGTCTGCGACCATGAACAGGGTTGGTTTGTAAGGCTTGAGTTGGCGCCTTTTACCTGCGAGGGTGGAATTTCCATTAACAGTTAAAATTGATATGTGACAGTTCAGTCAGTCAAAAGTAAGAGCGTAGGATTGTAGATTTAATTTTAAGCTCTCTTTTGTCAGACTGCGCTGTTACATTTTTAAATTTCACGTTTTTTTCACAAATATATCAAATTTTTCTCATAAAAAATTGTAATCATATAGTTATTAATGATATGATTAAAAACAGTTAATCTGAGAGCGGACAGGTCTGCTTTCCAGAATTTCCGCGCAGAAATGCGCAGTAGGAGGTAAATACATGAAGAAAAGAAGTTACATATTAGCGGCTGCAGCATTGGCAGCGGCAGTGATGCTGGCAGGATGTGAGAGCAATAATCAGGACAAGAATCAGGATAATGAACAAAATGCGGCTGCAGATAATGCGGCAGGCTCATCGGAGGAAGCATTGAATTTTAAGGTGACTGATTATGTGAAGCTTGGCGACTACAAGGGGTTGGAAGTGACATATCCGGCAGTCCTTGAAGTGGCGGATGAGGATGTGCAGCAGTATATTCAGGATGAACTGGAGGGAAATACGGAATACAAAGAGGTGAAAGACCGTGCTGCAGAGGTTGGCGATGTCGTAAATATAGATTATACAGGCACAATCAATGGCGAGGAGTTTGAGGGCGGCACAGACACTGGTTATGATTTGGAGCTTGGTTCTGGAGAGTTCCTGGAAGAATTTGAGAGCAGCCTGGTAGGAAAGAAAACAGGTGAGACGGCTGTATTTAAACTGACTTTTCCAGAAGAGTATGATGAAAATGTAGCTGGGAAGGAAGCAGAATTCACGGTAAAGGTCAATTCTGTCAGCGAGTCATCTGTACCGGAATATAACGATGAATATGTGCAGTCCATATCAGAGTGTAAGACTGTGAAAGAGTATGAGGAGTCTGTCAGGGAGCAGTTGGAAACAGATGCCAAAGATGAGTCTGAGATGGAGGCTCGGGAGAATGCGTTAAGGCTGGCTGTGGAAAATGCCACACTGGATGGATATCCGCAGCAGCTGTATGATTTTTTCTATGAAGATACAGAAACCGGCTACAAGAATTATGCTGAATTTATGGGCATGGAATATGAAGAATTTCTGGGAAGTTATGTGACGGAAGAAGAAATTGCTGATTTGGCTTCGGAGCAGACCAATGAATACCTTGTCACACAGGCAATTTTGGAGAAAGAGGGCAAGGAAATCAGTGACAGCGATTATAAGAAACTGGCAGAGGAAATGGCAAAAGAGAATGATTATGATACGCTTGAGGAGTATGAGAATGATTATGGCGCGGTTTATGTCAGGACACAGCTGATAAGGGAGAAAGCAATTGATATTCTCTATGAATCTGCCAAATTGCAGGAACTCTCTTATGATGAGTACTATGCGGATGAATATGCGGATGAACTTGACTCGAGTGACGGAGAAGAACTGGAATTGGACCTGAGTGATGAGAGAGATGAAGGAGAACTGGACCTGAGCGAACTTGGAGAAGAGCTGGAATTGAATTAAGATGATATAAAAGTAATGAAAACAGGGAAGCGTTGATTTAATCAGCGCTTCCTTTTGCGAGTAAGCTGCGAAAGTCATTAACGGTGTCAGCAATAGCATCGGCGCCGTGTTCTTGTAGAAACTGGCGGCTGCGGAAGCCCCAGCTTACACTGATGCAGGGAATCCCTGCATTTTTTGCTGTCATAATATCAACATCGGAATCCCCGACATAGACGCATTGGCTGGGGCAAACCTGCAGTTCTTCCATAGCTTTAAATACCGTGTCTGGCGCCGGTTTAGGCGCAACCTCTGCAGATTCCCCAATGGCAGTCGTGATATATGGGGAGAAAAAATCCTGGCAAAGTCCTTTGACGGCAAGGTCGAATTTATTGGAGACAACAGCCATTTTATATCCTGATTCGTAGGCATCTTTTAAAAATTCCATGATTCCGGGAAATGGCTTAGTAAGGTCTTTTTTGTGTATCTCATAATGTTCTTTAAAATCATTGAGGCAATTATCAAATTCGGCAAAGGAACGTCCGCCGGGAATGGCGCGCTCCATCAGTACAGTTACGCCGTTTCCTACCATCTGGCGTACGCTGTCTTTGGAGTGGACAGGAAGGTAGTATTTTTCCATGGCGTAATTAACGCTGCCCGCAAGATCTGCCAGGGTATCTAATAATGTACCGTCTAAATCAAAGATGATGGTGTCTGTGGATGGCATTGTAAGCTCCTTTCTGTCTTTTAAGCCAGATTATATCATATATTTTTTACGATTTCTACAGGCATCCGTTGGCTTTTACGATTTTCATTTGTGCGATTGTGTGATAAAATGACCTGAGGGGGGACCCAACGGAGTTGGGGAGAGTCCTGAGGTCACCCATCGTTACCAGTGAAGTAAAATGACCTAAGAATATAAAAGAATGGAGAAGGATTATGTGGAAGAAAGTATGGAAGACAGACAAGATTGCTTACGGAGGAGATTATAATCCAGAACAGTGGCCGGAAGAAACGTGGGAAGAGGATATGCGTCTGCTGTCGCTGGCACATATAGATACTCTGACTTTGAATGTGTTTTCCTGGGCAGCGCTGCAGCCTTCGGAGAATGAGTATCGGTTTGAGAAATTAGATAAGATTATGGAACTGGCAAAGAGACATCACATGAATGTCTGCCTTGCTACTGGTACTGCAGCACATCCGGCATGGATGGCAAGAAAATATCCGGAAGTCCTGCGGACAGATTTCTATGGAACAAAGCATAAATTTGGCGCAAGGCACAATTCCTGTCCCAACAGCCCCGTATATCGGAAATATTCTGTGCGTTTGGCAGAGAAACTGGCAGAGCGTTATCAGAATTATCGTAATATCATTGGCTGGCATATTTCCAATGAATATGGCGGAGAGTGTTACTGTGAGAATTGTGAAAAGGCATTCCGCGTGTGGCTCAGGGAACGGTATGGGACTCTTGAGGAGTTAAACCGCGCCTGGAATACGGCTTTCTGGGGACATACGTTCTATGACTGGGAGGAAATTGTGCTGCCGGACCGGCGGACAGAGCACTTTACCGAGAATATGACAATGGCACAGACCATCAGCCTGGATTACAAGAGATTTAATTCAGACAGTATTTTAGAGTGTTTCCAGATGGAATATGAGGCAGTAAAAAAATATACGCCGGACATACCGGTGACCACGAATCTGATGGAGGGCGCATACAAGGGACTGAATTACCGCGAATGGGGTAAACATATGGATTTCATTTCCTGGGATAATTACCCCTCAAACGAGGATTCCTACAGCAGGATAGCGTTTAATCATGACATTATGCGTGGTTTGGGAGCGGGAAAGCCTTTTGTGCTGATGGAACAGACGCCGAGCGCGCAGAACTGGCAGCCAGTCAATGCATTAAAGCGTCCGGGAGTGATGAGGCTGTGGAGTTACCAGGCGGTGGCGCATGGCGCGGACGCCGTACTGTTTTTCCAGCTAAAGCGCAGCATTGGTTCCTGTGAGAAATACCACGGTGCAGTCATTGACCACGCAGGGCATGAGCATACCAGGGTATTCCGGGAAGTAGCTGAGCTGGGAGAAGAACTTGAGAAACTTGGCTCTGAGATTCTTGGTTCTTCCGGCAAGGCAGAGACAGCGTTGGTGTTTGACTGGGAAAATTGGTGGGCAATCGAGTATTCTGCCGGTCCCAGCGTAAAGTTGAAATATGTAGATGAAATCATGAATTATTATGCGGCGCTGCACAGGCAGAATATTGCGGTGGATATCGTGGGCGAGGAGGACGATTTATCTGCTTACAAAGTAGTGATTGCCCCGGTATTATATATGACCAAACCTGGTGTCGATGAGCGGATACGTGAATTTGTCAAGGCAGGAGGAACTTTTGTCACAACATTTTTCAGCGGATATGTGGATGAGAATGACCTGGTAATTATCGGCGGTTATCCGGGAAGGCTTCGCGATATTTTGGGAATCTGGGTGGAAGAGATAGATGCATTGCCGGATACGAAGAAGAACAGTTTTGTTTATAACGGGCAGACTTACAGCGCCGGTATGCTCTGTGATATCATGCATCTGGAGGGAGCAGAGTCACTTGCTGAGTATCAGGATGATTTCTATGCAGGCACGCCGGTCATTACCTGCAATTCCTTTGGACAGGGGCAGGCATATTATGTAGGAACAAGGTCAGAAGAAGCCTTTTATGACAAGCTGGTGCAGGAGATCTGCGGGAAACAGCAAATACGCCCGGCAGCGGAAGCGCCATCCGGCATTGAAGCGACAGAGCGGTTCCGTGACAGGGAGCATTATCTGTTTTTGCTGAATCACAAGGAGGAGCCGGAGACGATTTCCGTGAGCAGGATATGTACAGATTTGCTGTCTGGAAAATCATATGAGGAAAAAGGACAACTGGAGCTTGCCGCCAAAGGCGTGGCTATTTTGAAATGGGTAGAAGATTAGTGGAGGCGCATCATGATTCTGCTGAAGGCGAATGAGGAGCTGAAATCGGTATTTGGACGTATGATTAAGACCATGGGTGTAAATGTTGCATGGAATGGGAAGTTCGTGGTATTGAATAACTTCCTGATTCTCTCAGGAAGCATTCGCTCGCTGGTGTTCAATTTTGATAACCGCAAAGTAAATACGAATATCATTGAACTGCCGGAAGGCGATGAGGGAACAGAGCCAGTGGAGAACAATGAAATACTGATTAATGTACTTAACATGGCGTTGTATGCATTTGGCAAATGGGGGACAATCAAAGGACTGAAAGTAGACCAGGATTATAACCAGCTGAATAACCTTTTTCAGGCAATTTTAAAAGATATCAGGGTAAAGCCGGGATTTCGCGATGATTATTTTCGCTTTTACAAAAATGAAATTCAGATGACTTACGAAGAAGTCGTGGAGGCGGCGGTGGAAGAGGGAAAACGAAAGGCGCAGGAAGCCAGAGAAGAGGAAGAACAGCCCGGGGAAGGTCTGGGGCTGTGGCACAAAATCTGCTGGCAGCCAGAACAGTGTAAGTTTGCCCAAAGCGAACTTACTGCTTATGAGAAACATGCCTCTCGTTTGGGCAATAACTTTTACCGTACCGGGCTCTGTTGCGCAAAGTGTTCAGAGAAAATGTATATGGCAGTCTATCCGGAGGGAGAGGAACTTCTGGTGGAGACGCAGGAAGGGAAAGTATACCTGGCCAGGAGTTATACCTGCAACCAATGTAATGTTTTCTATACGCCGCGTCCGGGAAGGCTGCTCAAAGAGGGAGACGTTTATAAACTGGAATTTGGCAGTGACCGGGAAGCATATGAAGATTACCGAAAGCTTTTAGGGGAAAGTGCGCAGCGCACGACAAATTATCATTTTAATGAGTATGAATGGGAAAGGGGCAGGACAAGGGAGCCCGAGACCATCGAGGAAGCCTGCGCAGATTTGGAGGACATGACGGAGGAAGAACTTCTGGAACTGGACGGCAAGCTGCAGGAGGGCTTTTATCCGCCGGAGAAAGCAAAGCCATATCAGAAGCGTATCCGTAACCAGCTGCGTGGAATGCACAAAAACCATGCGAAAGAAGAGGATGGGCATATTTCATCAGCGCAAGAAAACATTTCGCTGCAGACTCGTAAAGATATAGGGGGTAGAGAGCATAAGCAGGGGAATGGGAGCGGGAGCGAGGATACCCCACAGAACGGATTTGCATTTGCAGGCGACCCTGGAAGGGGAACTGGTGCAAAGAATGGAGAAGAAAGCGGCGCAAAGAAAGCAGCGGCAGTCGGAGATACCATGGATTCCGGCAGACGAAGTGCGAAGACATCCGAGAATCTGGACAATGGGACTGTGGGTGGAAATGGCAAAGCAGATGGCAGGCGGAACACGGCAGACGGTGTGGAAGATGAAGTTTATGCAAAATACCAGGCAAGGATGAAGGTATTAGACCGTATGTCCCTGCGGCAGTTAGGAGAGCTGCGCCATCAAATACAGTCGGAGAAAGCGCTGGCGTATGACCAGAAGAAGGATTTTAACAGCCAGATTGATGAAGCATTGTTACGGCGGGAAGAGGAACAAATTCTGCAGAAAGTGAAAGACTGCCAGGGAAAGCCGTATCATGTGATTTCACGTATAGAATCAGAGGTAGCTAAAGCGCAGGTTTCAGAGGCAGCAAAAGCGGAGGCGTTAGCGCAGATAAGGGAAATAAAACGTGTGCGCGGACAGCAGGAGGCAGAACAGTTAATCCATGCAATGCCCGCAAATATGACGCGCAGCCAGTACCGCACATTTCGTCAGAAGCTGGCCCAATACCAGGATGCGGACCTTTCGCCTTATGAAGACCAGCTGGAGGAGAAGGGCAGACAGGCGCAGAAAGCGGAACTTGACGCTATGATTCGGCGATTGGGCAAAAGTGACCGCAAAGGGCTGCTGAACATGCTGCAGCAGCTGGGAGAGGGATTTTCCGGGAAGGATGCAGCAGCGGTACAGAAACAGGTGGAAGAGAGAATACGCAAGCTGGATGAGGCGGCCATAGATAAGATTTGCCCCAATATTCTTACTATGACATTTGATGAGGCAGCAAAAGCCTATGAGCAGATTGAGGGAGGCCCGTTTCTGCCGGAATTGAAGACGAATACGCTGGAAATGATAGATAAACGGCTGACAAAAATAAAGATGGATGAATGTGCATTGCTGGTGGATAAGCTGCGGGAGGAATTAAAAGGCAGAATTAAAGATATGGGTCGTCTCCATTTCTATGAAGTGCGCAAGGTAATGCGGGGAGATTGGGAGGAGCAGGAGGCAAAGCTGGCTGCTAAGGCGTTAAATACATATGCCGCGGACCGCAGCCGTTATGAGTATCCCATACTGATTTGTGATTCCTCAGCCAAGAAGAACGGAAAAGAAGGATTTTTGCTGACGCCGGATCATATTTTTTATAACAGTACCTTTAACAGTGAGAAGATACCTATCCGCGGGCTGTTGGGCATTGAGGGAAACACCGGGCTTTTGAACCGCGGGCTTTACTTAAAGCGGGGAAACGGCGTGAAGACGAAAATACCTGGCGGAATACCGGCAAAGGAACTGGATGCCTTTGCCAAAATCCTCGAGGGGTTTGTCTCATATTTACAGGAAAAACCGGAATCCAGAAGTATCACCTATCTGGCAAAAGAGACGCATGAAGTGAAATGCTGTTATCGGTGCGGATATACTTACCGCGGCGGAAATGTCTGTCCCAAGTGTGGGAATCAGGCGAATCAATAGAGGTATGGGGAAAGCACGGAAATCAATTTTCAAAATATCATTATTATTTATGGTTTTTTATATATGCAGCATACAGCAATAGACAAATATAGCAGATGAATGATATTTTGAAAATTGATTTCCGTGAGGGAAAGCTTCTCAGTCTTTCCCCATCCAGCTGCGCAGAGGATTGACCTGCGCGGCTTTTTTCATAATATCATCTGCATTCTGCAGCAGGTAACTGTTTAGCTGCTGTAGTTCTTCCTCCGTAAATCCTGAAGATTTTTCTACTTTCCCTGAGGGGAGGATACATTCTGCAAAATCTTTGCCCCGTTCAAAGGATACATGGACGATTTGTTGATTTTTCTTAGTGATGACACCAGAATATGTCATACGCAGTTCTTCTGATTGTTTCATGGGAATGCCCCCTTTTCTAAGCGGATTGGCGTGGCGCAGGCCCATGCGGGTTTTCCTTGCATTTGCTGCCAATCATCCAGTAAGCATGATTTTCAGTCTCTTCAAAGAAAATTATAACGTATTTTTCTCAAAAAACAATATTGAATTTTTAAAATCAGGATTCGCGTATTTTCAGAAAAAAGATTCCTTTTATCAACCGTTCTGTGTTAAAATATTGCCAAGGAAATACAGATTTAATCAGCGTTTCCCTAACTATTATTTGTTGCAATCTCTATATACAATATAGGAGAAGGAGGTTTTTATGAGACATATCTTTAGGAATGTGCCATGGGGGAGGCTGTTGTCTGTTATTTTGACAGCGACACTATTGATTACCGGTCTGGAGACGTCATTGTTTGTCCAGGCGGCAGAAGGGGGTGCTATTTCTATTGGGACGGCGGAGGATTTGCAGAAGATTGGTTCGGATGCTGCCTATCCTATGAGCGGTGATTATCAGCTGACCGCCGACATAGATTTGTCCGGCAGCGATTGGGAGCCGCTGGGCGGTTATTTGGGGAACAAGGGAACATGTAACCCCGCGGAAGCAAATGTGTTTTCCGGGACGTTCGATGGTCAGGGACACGTGATTTCGGGACTGACTATCAATCTCAGTGATTCGATTGATCAGGCCAATAAATATGGGCAGGTGGGACTGTTCAGTGTTATTGGCTCTGACAGCGCCAGTGATTACGCAGAGGTGAAGAACCTGATTTTTACGGATGTCAATATATATACCGATTTCCCGGATGGACTGGCAGCGGTAGGCACACTGGCAGGAGAGGTCAATGGTTATGCCAATATTTCCGGCATTGTCGTTGTGGACGGAACTTTGATGGTCAATCCTACAGGAAGCTGCGATACGGTAGGAGCTGGCGGAATCATCGGTGAGTGCCGGACAGCGGATTCTTCCATAATGAATAATTTCATTTCTGTGAAGGATTGTTACAATGGGGCAGATGTTTTTGCCGATGGCTCGCGGACAGATTTGGTCTATGCGGCCGGAATCATTGGGCGTGTTGCTCAGTCTGCCTGTAAGATGATTTCTCAGTGTGTCAATACCGGAATTGTACAGTATGCAGGATACGATGCGTTTGGCATTGCCACGGCGCAGAATGGAAACGCGAGTTTTCTCAGCACACTTACCGACTGTTATATTCCGTCTTCTTTGGAACAGCAGATTCTTGGCGGGGTAACAGCAGTCAAGGATAAGGAACTTCTGAGCGGCGTGCTTGTTGGTAATCTGTCTGCTGATATCTGGCAGGCCCAGGCAGGTTGTTACCCGGTTCCCAAATTTTGCCTGACGTCCAGTGCGGCGGGCAGAATCTATCTCTCCGGGTTGTCGCTTACGTTTGCAGAGGGAGAGACCGCGTCCGGCGTAAGGACGGAGATTGTGCTTCCGCAGACAGCGGGCAGTGATTCGATTACCTGGAGCAGCAGTGAGGAAAAGGCGCTGACGATTGAAGGAGATAAGGCAGTTGCACATCCGGCTGAGATTGGCATGGATACGACGGTATTGCTGACTGCCCATTCAGACAAAGGATACAGCCGCAGCTTTAAGATTGTGGTATTGTCAGACAACGCGCAGATAGCTGCATTTGACCAGCCCTATGCTAAAGTGGATACTCCGCTTGGGGTTACGGTCTCCAATCTGCCGGAGGGCAGCAGCCTGAAATACCGGTGGAGCGTGGACGGAGCAGATATTTCCAATACCAGCAGCAGTTATACGCCAACCGCCAATGATTTGGAGAAATTCATTTCTGTAGCAATTACAACTGCAGACGGCAGCGTGAGCTGGAATCTGTCTACTTACTGCAGTGAACTTCCGGTTGTTTATATAGATACCAATGACGGGCAGGGCATAAACAGCAATACAGTAGCAAAAGATGCCGTTATGAAGATACAGGGGAATGATGAATTTAACGACCAGTCCTATTGGTACGATGGCAAGACAACTATTAAAGGCCGGGGGAATTCTACCTGGAGCCAGGCGGTGGCATGGAATGTGAAAAAACCATATAAATTAAAGCTTGGCACGAAGTCAAATCTGTTGGGGCTCGGCAAGAATAATAAGAAAGCCAACAAAAATACCAACAAGCACTGGGTGCTTCTGGCAAATATGATTGACCATACGAATATGCGAAATGAGCTGGCGCATAATTTTTCCAAGGATATCGGCATGGAGGTCTCCATGGGCACAACCAATGTGGCGCTGATTTTAAATGGGCAATATCAGGGCATCTATGAGCTGGCGGAACATGTGCGTGTTGGCTCCGCGCGTGTCAATGTCCACGATTGGGAAGGGCTGGCAGATGACATAGCGGAAGCAATATGTAATCAGAATCCTGAACTGAAACAATCCGATTTGGAAGAGTTGATGGAGCAGGATTACAGTTGGGTGACGACCGGGGTGGTAACATTTAAAAACAATACTTACCAGATAGCTGACTATTATGCAGAGGACATTCCCGAAGTTACAGGCGGATTCCTGCTGGATATGGATTTCAGGTCTACTTCAGACCAGTATAAATATATTTCTACGTTTTCCACGAAATATGGGAATATCCCTATGTTTTTCCGCTCGCCGGAATATGCGAAGACCAGCGATGTGATGATGGCATTTGCCAAGAATTATCTGGAGGCCTATGAGGCAGCGCTGCGCAGCCCTGATTTTACGGCGGATTATAATGGGCAGAAAGTCCATTACACAGACCTTTTTGAACTGGATTCCCTGCTGCAGTACTGGCTCTTGTGTGAGTATGTGAACAATTGGGACTCTATGAAGAACAGCACTTATCTCTATAAAGATATAGAGGGCAAGGCGAAGATGGGACCGGCGTGGGATTATGACTGGGCATGGGGCAATATCAATATGTACAGTATGACGGGTCCGTTCGTGTATGATAATTGGCATACTACGCTTTGCGGCATGGATACGTTTCAGGGCGGTTTTGCGGAGCAAGGATACCAGAAAGAACAGTGGAATCGTTATTTAGTGAAAGACCCCTATTTTGCGACAAAGGCTTTTGAATTCTATAAGAAGAATCGTCCAACTGTCATTGAGGATATCATGAAAGAAGGCGGCGTGATTGACAGCTTACAGACAAAGTACCGTTCGGCATCTTTGGCTAATGATGACAAGTGGGCTTATTCATATGATAGGTGCAGCGGGTTTGCTTTTGTAAATGGACAGAAGGTGAGCACGACAAGCCAAAGATACGATGCAGCGGTTGAATCTATGAAGACCTTTATTGAAAAGCGTGTAGAATGGATGGACGCGCAGTTTACAGATGTACAGGCGTTCTATCGTTCCCAGGGCAACCAGGTGTCCTCTAAGATTACAGTGACTGCTGTGGAGGACAGCACAGACGGCACGGTGACTGCCAAGGTAAAGGTAACAGATGCCAATGTAGATGCGGTTACGTTCCTTGTAAATGGCAGGAAAGCGGAAGTCGGCGGCAGCACAGTGATTCCGCTTACCAATGGAGAGGCAGGCATTGTAGTGGACAATCGGTTGTTAGAGTCAGAAACCGGAGCCATGAATACCATCGAGGTTTTGGGAGTAAAGGGGAATAATTATGTAACGAATGCCATGAACTTTACGAATATTGTGACGACAAATGTTATAGTGCCGGAAGTACTGAGCGGAACCGTTACCGTAACCTCAAGCCGGGAAGGGGCCGCCTCCTATCCAGGAGATACGCTGACAGCCACGGTAGGCGATGATACCAACAACACCGGAAACTTCAGCTATCAGTGGTATGCAGGGGAGACGGCGATTGCCGGGGCGACAAACGCCTCCTATGTTCTGACGGAAGCAGAAATTGGCAAAGCTGTGAAAGTTAAGGTTGCAAGTACTGTGGAGACTGGGACAATTCAGGGGAAATATGCAGGAGATATTCTTGAGGAAGAAGAACCAGGACCGGGACTAGGACCAGAAGAGCCAGCGGAACTGACGGGAATGGTCGTGGTATCGTCCAGCCGGAGCGGTGGAATTTCTTATCCGGGGGATACGTTGACAGTGTCAGTTTCTCAGGATAATAATACCGGAACGCTAAGTTACCAGTGGTATGCGAACGGAGTTAAGGTTGCAGGGGCTACGAATAAGTCGTATGTGCTGACAGCCAGTGAGGTTGGTAAGAGAATGACCGTAGAAGTTACAAGTTCCGTGGAGACAGGGAAGATAAGCGGGACATACGCGGGCAAAGTGGAAGCGCAGCCGGCTCAGCTGCCAGTGCAACAGCCAATCAAGGCGACAAGCATTTCTTTATCTGCCAAGAGCAAGAAAATCTACCCCTATCAGAATCTGCAGATGAAAGTGACAATCAAACCAAGTGGCGCTTCTCAAAGAATTGTTTATAGCGTCGACAAGAAATCTGTCGCTACCATGTCAAATGATGGTAAGCTGACGGCGAAAGCGCCAGGGAAAGTAAAAGTCGCAGTGCGAACAACGGACGGCAGTAATTTAACGGCGACATTTATCGTTACTGTGCAAAAGCCAGTGATTAAGGTCAAAGGAAAATTATCTGTGAGGATGAAGAAATCCATTACCTTGACAGCTAAGCCGTATGGTTTGAAAGGGAAGGTAAAGTGGAAATTAGACGCCAAGGGCAAGAAGCTTCTCAAGCTGAACAAGACCAAAGGAAATAAGGTAAAGCTGACCGCCAGGGATAAAACCGGAACAGCGAAACTGACAATCAGCTGTGGGAAGAAGAAAGTAACGAAAAAGATTCGTGTAACGAGGTAAGATAAAAATATAAGAGAATTTTCTGGCTGTTGAGTTGATTTTGCATTGCAAAACGCATATACTATAAGTGCAATGAAATGCGAAAGGGGTTGATATTATGGCAGCTACAACAAATTTTAGCGTTCGGATGGACAGCGACATTAAAAAACAGTGTGAGAGCCTGTACAGTGAATTAGGCATGAACCTAACAACCGCTATCAACGTTTTTCTGCGTCAGTCTCTCCGTGTTGGAGGTTTTCCTTTTGATGTGAAGCTGGAACAGCCTAACCGGGAAACCATTGCGGCTATGCTAGAGGCGGAGCGTATTGCGCATGATCCAGACGTCAGGCATTATTCTGATGTTGAAGAAGCGCTTCGGGAACTTAAAAGATGAGACGCGATATTGTCTGGACCACAAAGTTCAAAAAAGACTACAAATTGTCAATCAAGCGTAATCGAAACATTGACCTGCTAGATGATATTATCCGTGCTTTGTCGCGTGGGGAGATATTGCCGGAGAAAAACAAGGACCATGAATTAACAGGCGGCTGGGTGGGGCATAGGGAATGTCACATCCAGCCGGACTGGCTTCTCATTTACCGGATTGAAGATGACGTGCTGGTGCTGACATTGTGCCGCACTGGGTCACACAGTGATTTGTTTAACAAATGATAAAGACAAAAAGGAACGGAGTGGAAACTCTCTGTATAACAAAATATAATAGCTGAAGAATATGTTACATAATGAAAGAACGGAAAGGAATGAGCAGTGCATGAAACTGGGAATAACCATGGAAGGCGGGGCAAGCCGTACCGTGTTTAGCTGCGGCGTGGCAGATGCATTTTTAGAGGAAGGGATTATGCCGGATTATTTTATCGGCGTGTCGGCAGGCATTGCCTATGGGGTGTCCTATCTCTCCGGGCAGAAAGGCAGAAATCTGACGATTATCCAGAAATACATGAATGATAAAAGGTATATGGGAGTGCATCACCTGCTGAAAAACAGGAATTTTTACAATATTCCCTTTGTCTTCGAGGAGATACCCAACAAACTGGAAGCATTTGACTTTGAGGCGTTTGCAGCGTTTCCGGGAAAAGTGGAGGCATGTGTCACCAACATCCATACCGGCAAAGCGGAATATCTGGAAGTGCCGAGGAAAGATGAGAAGTTTGAGGTGTTAGTGGCAAGCTGTGCGCTGCCCATCCTCTTTCAGCCGGTGAAAGTCGGCAGACGTTATTATCTTGATGGCGGCGTGTCGGATTCCATTCCGTACAAGCACGCGATGGAGGAGGGCTGCGATAAAAATATCGTCATCCTCACCAGAGAGCGCGGCTATGTCAAAAAGTCAGAGCGTGCGGGCAAAATTTCCATCAAGTTATATAAGAAATATCCTCATATTGTGGAGGATTTAAAGACGCGCCCAGAAAGATATAATGCCTGTATGGAAGAGCTGTTGGAAAAGGAGAAATCTGGCGAGGTGTTCGTGATTGCGCCGGAGACGACTTACGGCATCGGCAGGACAGAGTCAAACCCTGACAGATTGACAATGCTCTATGAGGAAGGATACCGGCAGGCCAAACGTCAGATGGCAGATCTGAAACGGTATTTGGGAAGGGAGTAATGCATGAGGTTTTTTCATCTCTCCGATCTTCATATCGGTAAACAGCTTCACTATTACAGTCTGCAGGAAAACCAGCGGGCGGTATTGTCCCAGATTGCTGAGAAAGCGCGGGAATACCGCCCGGATGCAATTTTAATCTGCGGCGATATTTTTGACCACGCAGTGCCTTCCGGTGAGTCCTATATGGTCTTTGATAAATTCTTGCAGGAGCTATCCGCCATTACGCCGGGCATTCCGGTACTGGTCATTGCGGGGAACCATGACAATGCCAGGCGTCTTGGCTATGCCTCCTCATTTCTGGAAAAACATCAAATTTACCTGTCGGTATCCGCACCCACGCAGCAGGAAGAACATCTGAAAAAAGTTGTGCTCAGTGATGAATATGGGGATGTGAATTTCTATCTTCTGCCTTTCCTAAAGCCTGGCTATGTGCGCCATCTGTTTGCAGAGGGCGCGGTTACGGATTATGAGAGCGCAGTCCGTGAGGTTTTGGCAAGGGAAGAGATTGACTATCGGCAGCGGAACGTGCTGCTTTCCCATCAATTTTATACGAATCATGGACAGGCTCCTGAGCGGTGTGAATCGGAGCAGCTTGCGGTGTCCCTGGGCGGATTGGAGAACGTGGATGTGTCGGTGATTGCGGAATTTGATTATGCAGCGCTGGGGCATATCCATGGCGCGCAGATGGTAAAGTCTCCCCATATCCGTTATTGCGGAACGCCGCTCAAATATTCCGTCAGCGAGGAGCATCACAAAAAATCCATTACTATGGTAACCTTGGGGGCTAAAGGGGAAGGAGCTGTGATTGAGACGATTCCCCTGATACCCATACAGGACGTGCGAAGGGAGCGCGGCCTGCTGCAGGAGATTATCGGCAGGGCAAGGAAAGACAATCGCCATGATTTCCTCAGCGTCACTTTGACGGACGAAAAGGAACCGTACCATCCCAAGGAACAGCTGGAGGAAGTCTATGACGCCGTCTTGGAGGTGCGGATTGACAATACGAGGACCAGGAACCGCATAAGCGAGCAGCAGGACGAGGATTTCTCCATGCAGCCGATGGAACTGTTTTGCGCGTTCTATCAGGAAATGCAGGGGCAGCCGATGACTGCGGAAGAAGAAGCCCTGGTGGAAGAGATTGTGGACAGTAGGGGTGATGAAAAATGAGTAATATTGTGTCTGAGGAAAGCGGGTGATGAAAAATGAGTAATACTGTGTCTGAGGAAGGAGGGGAGGAGCGTGAAGCCCATGACACTTACGCTGTCGGCGTTTGGCTCCTATGCAGGAGAGGAAACGATTGATTTTACCCAGGCAAAGGGCGGCGTATTTCTGATTACCGGGGACACGGGCTCTGGTAAGACCACGATATTTGATGCGATTACTTATGCCCTATACGACCAGACCAGCGGAGGCAAGCGGGAGGGAGCGATGATGCGCAGCCAGTATGCCAGCCAGGATGTGCCGACATTCGTGGAACTGGTGTTTTCTTACCGTGGGGAATGTTACAAGGTGCGCAGGAATCCCAGCTATGAGCGTCCGAGCAGACGCAAAAACAAAGACGGCGAGCGGACTGTTACTATGGAACCAGCGTCTGTCTCACTGACCATGCCGGACGGCAGGGAATTTCCTGGAAAAGTGCGGGAAATCAATGAGAAAATTGCCGAGATTCTTGGCGTGGGCAAAGAACAGTTTACCCAGGTTGCCATGATTGCCCAGGGAGAATTTATCCGTCTGCTCCATGCTTCCTCAAAGGACAGGAAAGAGATTTTTGCCCGGCTTTTTGATACTGGGATTTATGAGCATATTCAGAAGCGTCTTCGTGAGAGAAGCAAGTCATTGTATGGGAAACTGGAAGATAACCGCAAACTCTGCGCGCATGAGATTCAAGGGGTACGCTGCGCAGCGGACAGTAAATTCCTGGAAAGCTGGCAGGAGAGCCGGGAGCGGTTAGAGACAGATTCCGGGCGGATTGAGGAAATCCTGGCGCAGATTATCCGTGAACAGAAAATGCAGGAAAGGCAGCTGAAAGAGCGCGGGAAAGAACTGTCAGGGCAGCAGGAGGAACTGAATTATAAACTGCGCCAGCTGCAGGAAATCAACCGCCTTTTTGCGCAGGTCGGGAAAGCCGAGGAGGAAATTCAGCAAAAACAACAGATGTTGAAGGAGCAGCAGGACAGGCTGAAAGAATCGGAAACATTATCGGCAGACCTTGGGCAGCGTTACCGGGTACGCATGGCTGTTTTGACGGAGGAGACGGCTCATTTCAAAAACCTGCTGCCCAAGTATCAGAGACTAAAAGAGCGGGAGCAGGCAGCAGGACAGGCGAAGAAACAGAAACAGTCAATAGAGCGCAAATTACATCAACAGGCAAATCTTCTTGCCGATACCGAGGAAAAAATTGCGGCATTGGAAAAAGCAACGCAGGAATTGGAAACACAAGCAGCAAACTTGCCGGAACTTGTGCAGCAAGACAAAGAACATGCCGGGAAGCTATTATTGTTACAGGAAATGCTGCAGACAGAAACGCAGTGGAAAGCAAGCGAAGCAAAGCGTGAGCAAGGGCAGAAGAAACTTAAAGTTCTGTGGGAAGATTACCAAAAGAAGAGCCAGGAACATGATAGGAGCTATCAGATGTTTATTGAGGACCAGGCAGGATTTCTGGCGCAGAATCTTGCCGAGGGGGAGCCCTGTCCGGTCTGCGGTTCGCGGGAACATCCGCATAAGGCAGCATGTTCCGGGGCAGCGGTCAGCAGACAGCAGGTGGAGGAAGCAAAACTGGCAAGGGAACAGGCAGATAAGGCGCTGCAGGAATACCGGGAACAGTTTCAGAAGATTCAGGAGCAATGCGAACAGCTGAAATCGCTGCTTTGGCGGGATGGGCAGCGGATGTTTGGCGAAGAATACCAAACGGGGCTGATAGAATCTGCGCTGCAGTCGGCTTTGCAGGAGCGGAAACGGCTATCTGTCCGTCTGGAAGACTGCAGGCAGAAAGCAGTACTTTTGGGAAAGCAGCGGGAGAAACTTGAGGATCAGAAACGCGCAGCAGTAACATTGAAAGAACAGTCAGAAACGTTAAAGGACAAACAGTTTGCAGTAGCCCTTGCTTTTGAGAAAGCAGAACAGGCGCGGGAAGATTTACAGGCGGAATTGCCCTTTGAGAGGGAAGAACAGGTTCAGGAACAGCTTGCAGCCCGCGAGAAAGAGCAGCAGGAATTGGAAACAGCAAAGTCTAAGGCAGAGAAAGAGCAACAGGAATTGCGGGAAGCATTGGCAGCTAACCATGCGGCGTTAGAAGAGCAGCAGAAAAGCTATGAACTTTTAAGGCAACAGACAGAAGGGAAAAAACCCATGGAGACAGCGGAACTGACTGAGCAGATAACATGGCTGAAACAGCAGGCGCAAACACTGGAGAAAGAACTGCGCAGCCTTGTCAGCATGGTCGAACAAAACCGCACCGCGAAACAGAATCTTGCTGCCCTTTACCAGGAGCGGGAGCGTCTGAAACAGCAGTATGCCTGGATAGGGAATTTAGACCGCACGGCCAATGGCAATCTTGCAGGACAGGCGCGCATGGATTTGCAGACGTATGTACAGCGCAAGTATTTCAGATACATTATCGGTGCAGCAAACCAAAGGCTGGTGAAGATGAACGGCGAGCAGTTCATGCTGCAATGCCGGGATATGGAAAACCTGGGGAAACAGGGGGAAGTAGGGCTGGATTTGGACATTTACGATTTAGTGACAGATAAGGTGCGAGATGTCAAAACATTGTCCGGCGGCGAATCGTTTCTTGCCGCTCTTTCCATGGCATTGGGGCTGGCGGACGTGATAGGGAAGAGCGCTGGCAGAATCCATCTGGACACGATGTTTATTGACGAGGGGTTTGGCTCTCTTGATGAGGAGGCAAGGCAGAGGGCGATTTGCATTCTCAATGAACTGGCTGGAAATACACGGCTGGTGGGCATTATTTCCCATGTCACGGAATTGAAAGAGCAGATGGACAGAAAACTTGTCATCAGCAAAAATGACCGGGGCAGCCATGCCCGGTGGGTAATAGATAACTAATAGGAGGATGGAAGAATGAAGATTGTATTTTTAGATGCGAAATCAATTGGTGAGGACATTGATTTGTCCGGTTATGAGAAATTGGGGGAGGTTGTGAAATATAATTTCTCCACGCCGCAGGAGGCGAGTGAGCGGGTCAGGGATGCTGATGTGCTTGTGCTCAACAAAGTCCCTATCAACGAAGAGACGATAGGCAAAGCGGATAAGCTGAAATTAGTGTGCGTCACGGCGACCGGCACGAATAATCTGGACAAGGAATATCTGGACAGCCGTAACATTGCCTGGCGCAATGTGGCAGGCTATTCCACGGAGTCCGTGGCACAGCATACGTTTGCCATGCTGTTTTATTTGCTGGAGCATCTTCCCTATTATGACGAGTATGTGAAATCAGAAAAGTATGTGGAGGACCGGATGTTCACCCATTTTGACCGCAAGTTTTCGGAGATATGCGGCATGACCTGGGGAATTATCGGCATGGGGGCCATTGGCAGGCGCGTGGCGGAATTGGCAAAACTGTTCGGCTGCAAAATCCTCTATTATTCCACCACCGGAAAGAATAGCCAGCCGGGCTATCAGCGTGTTTCTTTTGCAGAATTGCTGGAACAGTCGGATATTGTGTCCGTCCATGCGCCGCTGACGGCGGAGACAGAGAATCTCATGGATGAAGCGGCGTTTTCCAGAATGAAGAAATCAGCGATTTTCCTCAACCTGGGCAGAGGTCCCATCGTCTCGGAGGAGGCTTTGGCATCAGCGCTGGAATCCAGGGAAATCCGCGCAGCCGGGCTGGATGTGCTCTGTGCAGAACCGATGAGCCGGGAAAATCCCTTAAAACGCATCAAGGACAGCGACAGGCTCTTGATTACGCCGCATATTGCCTGGGCAAGCCTGGAAGCGAGGACCAGGCTGATGGAGATTATTCTGGGGCAGATTCGGGAGTTTTTTGCGGTGGAATAGGGAGGTGTCATATGGAGTTAAGGGAGTTAATTACGAAAACGATACAGCAGACAGGACATCAGCCTTTTTTTGACATCGGAGGACTATTCTGAATTTGAGGAAAAAGAGTCTTATTTAATAGCAAAACTCCTTACCATATTTTTGGAGTATCCTGTTATATTTATTGGATACTCATTGAATGACAGGAATATAAGAAATATATTCGAGACAATTTCGGGCTGCCTGACACAAGACAAATTAAATCAATTGAAAGAAAGGCTTATTTTTATAGAGTATTCTCAAGAGGAAGATATTTCAGAGTTTTCCATGCAGTTTAGCAATGGAAATAGTATTAGAATGAATAAAATATCAACGGTAGATTTTCTGCAAATATATAAAGAAATTAAAGCAACAAAATCAAAATACAATCCAGTTATATTGCGGCAGTTGCGAAAAGATATATATGATTTGGCCAATAGTACGCAGGTATCGGAGAGAATTGTTGCCGCAGGATTTGAAAATTTGGATGATATAAGTAAGATAAAACAATTTTGGTGGTTTGCCGATGTACAAATATTTAAGTGACTATCATAAGGAAGTTTTTGAGAGAGTAAAAGAGAATTTATTAAAGCATAATACGATAGATTCATTTTTGAATCAACAGTTAAGGTTGCTGAAAATAAGTTATAGGAAATCTGCTAAGAATTTGACCGTAAAGGGAATTATAGATGCAGAGATTGAGGATGGCGCATATAAAAAACTGATTTTTCTTGAAGCAGATGAAATACAGTTAGATGAACTACAGAAATATCTGCAAGATTATATAAGCTCACATACACCAAGTTGTTAAAAAAATAACCCAGAGTTAAAACGTTTAATACGAATTTATGATTTGCTGAAATATAAATAAAAATATCCCAGCCAAATCATCAAATAGTGCGAACACCTTGAATCAGTGGAGGGATATTATTTATATTTTAATATTTCATACCGTCATGTATAGTGCAAACACCACAATCAAGTATGCTGTTAATATATCACTTTTGCGTACAAAAATCAATAGATTTTTAACTGGGAATCGTGCAGTCCAGCCCGCTGTGGTATGAATTGCTCCCCAGCTTGCCCAGTAAGGGTTTCGTTTGTCTCTGTTCTTCGGATGTATAAATCGGCGTATGCACAAGGTGGCTGAAATCCTCGAGGATTTCCAGATATTTTATCTGGGCATTCTCCATTAAGTCAAAGAAAGACTCGGTTGAAATATGGGATTTGTCCCAAGGGTTTTCCCATGGCTGGTGCAGGAGGTTCAGCGGGTCTGTGTGGACGGTCAGGGTATCGCTGGCAATTAGTGTGGTCAGCAGAGGGTAGCCCAGAATCATTGTTTCCAATTTACCGCCGATAGCTTTCTTCCTGCCGGAGGGGTCGTGCAGCCATTTTACCCCAAGCTGCATGGAGCGGATGGCAGCGCAGATGGTGATATAATGGATGTTCAGCTGCGGATATGTCTTCTTGTACACATAGTGCAGCATGGACGCGATGGCATGGAACTGCCGGCGTGTCAATTGGATTGTACTGTCCTGCCGGAATGCGGATGGCAGACGGCACTGATAGAACTGCAGCAATTCCGTATCGATATCCGTCTCCAGGCTCATATGGTTCCCATGGTAGCGTCCGTTCTTATCCGTGAAATCTGTCTTCCAGTAAACGTAGGGGTGGCAGTGGGTATCCAGCGTGTAATGCCCTAAGAATCCTGCAATATAAGACTCGGCTATCTTGCGCTCTTTCATGCTGTGGAACAGTTTGCGGCTATCTATCAGGTGTTTCAGGAATTCCCCAGTCTTGTCGGTGTGTGCCACTGCGCCAATGTTATTGTGGTGTATGGCGTAGGAGGGCAGGAAATAAAAGAAGACATCCGGCCCCTGCAGCCCCAGGCTGTAGGCAGTGTGGTTGTCATGGATAGCCTGTCTGAAAGAATCGTTGTCAAGTTGTTTGTAGGTATTCACCCCAAAAAGGTAATGTGTCGTAAATCCGGGCATGGTTTTTGTCCTTAATTTTTAATATTATTCTTTAAATAGTTACATTTGCATTTTTTCCAGCATATTTATTTTATCCCATTTGCGGGGATTTGTATACAGGGAAATAGCGATTGACAAATGAGAACGTGGGTTCTAATATATTAATGGAATGTCTTATTGCGTATAGATGAGGAGGAGTTCGGTGGTGGTTAAGCAATTAACAGATACACGATTGTATAAAAAGTTAAGAACCGGCTATGAAGGTACGGATGCTGCCATGGCAGAGAAGATACTTGGTATTCTGGAGAAATTATGCAGCAAAGCAAGTGACAGAATGAAAAAGAGCGTTTCTCTGCATAAGGAGTATACACTCCACGATGAAGTCCATCTCGTGAGGGTTACGGAACTGATGGCGATGATTTTGGGGGAAGCTGGCATAAACGCATTAAATCCAATGGAAATTATGCTGCTGATTCTTGCGGCATATTACCACGATATAGGTATGGTGTTAGAGGACTCCGATATCGAAAACCTTAACAGTAACCAGGAGTTTCTTACGTTTCGTGAAAATTGGAAAGTGAATCATTCGTCATATCAAGAAACCTTGCAGCAAATGCGCAGGAGTAAAAACAGTGATGTTGTCGAACGGTGCGCAAATGTCATCTACATGCTCGATGCTTCCATTCTGACAGAATATATCAGAATCAACCATGGGAATTTGTCACGCCAAATCATCGAACAGGAAGCTTTGAATAACGATTTGTGGGAAATCGAAGAAGTTGGTTTTTCTTATTTGCTTGCTGAAATAGCGGAGTCGCATACATTGCCGATGGCGGAGATTTCTGATTATAAAAAGTATCCGGTAGACGAAAGGTATCTGTCGTATAATATCAATGTGCAGTATCTGTGCGTAATCTTAAGGCTGGCGGATATTCTGGATTTTGATAAGGAGCGGACGCCCGATGAATTGTATAGAACGATAAGTTTTACAAACAGTATCAGCATCCAAGAGTGGGAGAAGCACCGCTCGGTTGTAGGTTGGGAGATATCGGATTCCATTATCCGTTTTACGGCACACTGTACCCATCCGGCATATCAGCGGACTATTTACAGGTTTATGGATGATATAGAGGATGAATTAGTTCAGTGCCATGAACTGGTGAGGAATTTCCCGGAGAGATTAAGGGCCTATCAATTGAATATCCCTGTCAGGGTCAACAGAGATGGGATAAGGGCGAAAAACAATGCATATCTCTACCACGACTTAGAGATTTCAATATCAAGGGACGAGATTGTTAAATTATTGATGATGGATGAATTGTATGGGAACAAATCTTTGTGTATCCGGGAATTGCTGCAGAATTCCCTGGATGCGTTGAGACATAGAAAGAGTCTGTTTCAGAGCGTTGGCATTGGCTGGGAAGCCGGGAAAGTTACATTCAGGCAATATCTGGATGAGTATGGAAGAATCAATTTAGAATGCCAGGACAACGGAATCGGTATGGATGAAAGGATTGTCAGTTCCTATCTGACAAAGGCGGGCAGAAGTTATTATAAATCACCAGAGTTTGAACAACTGCGCCTGGAACTGAGGAAGAAAGGCATCGACTTTAATCCGTGCTCGCAATTTGGCATCGGTTTTATGTCCTGCTTTATGATAGGCGATGAGATACATATCCATACGCGCAGAGATTATGGCGATGGAAAAGCGCATGGAACGCCGCTTATCATAGAGATGAACGGCATAAGCGGAATATTGCTGATAAGGGAAGGGGAGGAAAGCCAGCCCATTGGCACGACGGTGCGGATTATAGGGAAGGAAAAGCCTGGATACTTCGATGAATGGGTAGATAAGATACGGCTGCTGGATGTTCTGGATGGTTATGCCCTGGAATGCGAATTCCCGATTGAAGCAAGGTGTGAAATCGAAGAGATACAGGGGGAGTGTACGATATTGCCCCATACGTTGGTAAATAAGACAGTATTGGAAATTCCCAAACTGGAAAACAGTATCCTCATATATGAATATGATATGAATCGAATCAATCATAATTTACATGGAAAAATGCGGGTTTCCTTTTTGAAGGATAAAACTGGAAAAATAACTTTAAAAAATGATGCGGCAGAATTAACGAAATCTGCTGAATATGATATTTTTGTTTTTCAATATGGAAATAAAGAAATTGATGTTGATTTTTATGATTACTCTAGTATATGCTGTGATGGAATACTCGTCTGTGGTCTGCCGGGGCGGGATAGAAATAAATTTGATTTTAGGGGTATAGGAATGAAATCGAATGTATTTTCGTTAGGCAATGTCTCTTATGTGGCAGATATCCGAGGTGATTTGAAGCCGAGATTGACGCCGGCTAGAGGACCGAAAGAAAATTCTTACAATATGCATCCAAGCTGGAGATTGGTGGAGAGTGAGTTACAACGTGCATGGGGGCGATTGTGGGAGCTGGTCTTTGCTGATTTAGGGAGTCAAGAAGAAATTATCACCGGCATGATATTGGCAACCGTTTATGGCTTTGGCTTTGAGTATTTGCCGGAAGACGTGATATTTCAGAAATTATTTGTTCCCATACTGGAAGCGGGAAACATGCATTGGCGGAAGTTAAGTGACATTGACAGATTTGCGATTGTCGATGGAAGATTATGGCTTAGCGATACGCAGGAGGTTAGGGGTGATGAGGAAATTTCTTATTATGAAATTTCAAGCCGTGGTATATCTTTGATAGAAAGCATAATCGCTGCCGTTAAAAGTGTGTCCTGTCTGGTGGTTGAAAATGGCAGAACATATCTATATGTAAAAAAACCATATGAGATTCGTAATGTACAGGAAGTTTGCCTTATTAGTGATAGTATTATAGGAATTCGTGTCATGAATTATGCAGCCAATATGGACAGATATCTTTCAATTATAACAGGTTATAGAACGGTAAACAGGAATCATCCGCTGGTAAATCGTCTGCTGCCAGAGATATATGAGGAAGAATTGGGTCCGCTTGCCAATTTTGTGAAAGCATTAATATTTTTTGTTACGGATAAGGATAGAATAAGAGATATCAAAGAGGGGCAGAAAAGTATGGCTCAAAAAAGGCTTGGCTGCTATTATCTGGAGGTCGATTGGCAAGAGTATGAGGAGGCATTGGCGGACGATTACAGAATATGGGCTCCAGACTATGGGGATGTTGTAATTACAAAGGACATGCTGAAAGCGTGGGCGCAATATAATAATCTTGAATAGGACAAGCGCTGTCCGATAAGGGAACGTCAGGAATACAAAAGCTGCAGGGAATTGTGACAATATAAACTCTATGAAGTAATTGGAACATTGGGAGGTTAAGAAGTGAAACAGACATACACCAACAACAGCCACATCCGACAAAATAAATTCCTGACCGAGGGCTCTTCTGCTAGCCATGGCGTTCAGCCGCAGCGCAGCAGCAGCCACGGCGTGACCCGCCTGATTCAGGATTACAAAGAGAAAGAGCGGCTGATTTTCCAGCAAGATGCAATCAACGGCACGGTGGAACTAATTCCCTATGTCAAGGTGTCCTATGGTAAAATCCATGTGGAATTTAAAATCGGCGGCAAGAAGAAATATGTGCTCAAAAATACTCAGGTCTTTGCAGAGTCCCTGCGGCATAGTGAACTTGTGAAATATGGCAAAGAACTGGAATTTTACCACACGCTGGAGACATTTACAGAAGAAAGCAGACCATTGGCCAAATTCCTTCTGCAGGAAGCGGACACGCGCAGGACAGTGCGGGAAACCTGGGAATATTATGGCAATAAAGGACGTTATGTGGAGATTCACAGCGCAAATATGGACGATTTCTTTGCGGCAGTCGGTGAGCGGGAATTTACGGTGGATATTGAGTTTGTTTCCAGGAAGATGTGGCGCGTAAGTAAGGAAGATTATCTGCCAGAGTTGACTGTGAGGGGACAGGAGGATGGAATAACGATTCATACGGAGGCAATCTTTTATACCCATGGACGCAATTACGCCTACCAGTGGATAGATGGTTCTGTGTATCAGCTGCCGATGGGAAGGGCGGCAGAGATTATGCCATTCTGGGAACACCTGAACAATTTCAAATACGAAGAGTTCTTTGTGGGTAAGGCAGAACTGCCGGCGTTCTGTAAGCAGCTGCTTCCAGTGCTGGAGCGTCATTACAGGGTACAGAGGAAACGTTTTGAGGAGCATGTTTACCTGCCGCCGAAGCCGGAGTATGAACTGTATCTGGACGCTCCGGATGCACAGAAGGTAACCTGTGAAATGTTTGCTGTGTATGGGGAGCAGAAATATAATGTCTGCGACAAGCCCAGGGTATTGCAGAATCGTGATGAACTGGAGGAATTAAAAGCCAGGCGCGAGGCGGAGCGTTGGTTTCAAAATACGGACCCTCAGAAGAAACAGATGGTAATTGTCGGCGAGGAGGAGAAGTTATATCTGCTCCTGACAGAGGGTATGGAAGCGTTGGCGAAGTTGGGCGTTTTGTATGTCAGTGAGGAGTTGGGAGGTATCCGTCTTCGGGAAGCGCCGATGGTTTCGGTAGGGGTTTCTCTGAAAGAGAACCTTCTGGAACTGACCCTCGACAGCCCGGAAATGCCGCTGTCAGAGTTGATGGAAATATTGTCTGCCTATCAGCGCAAACGTAGATTTTTTCGACTTAAAAATGGTGATTTTCTTAGTTTGGGGGAGAATGGGATTTCAGCGCTCTCACGCATTCAGGAGGGGGCAGGTATCTCTGCCAGAGAATGGCAGACAGGCAGCGTCCACTTGCCGAAGTACCGCGCGCTGTTCTTAGATGGGGAGCTGCACGACCAGAACAGATTTCGTGCCACCAAGAATAAGGATTTCCGGGCATTGATACGGAACATGAAAACGGTCGAGGATAATGATTTTGAAGTGCCGGTATCATTGGAGAAGGTGCTTAGGGAGTATCAGAAACAGGGATTTCTGTGGCTGAAAACTCTCAGAACCAATGGATTTGGCGGAATATTGGCGGATGATATGGGATTGGGCAAAACGCTGCAGGTGATAGCGTTTCTGCTCTCTGAGTGGCAGGAACAGGTAAATGCCTCCTATTTTGCATTGATAGTCTGTCCGGCTTCGCTTGTCTACAACTGGAAGAGCGAGATAGAACGGTTTGCGCCGGAACTTGCGGCAGTCACTGTTACCGGGACGGCGACAGAGCGTGAGGAGATTATTAAAAATTCTGGTGTCGGAGATATCCTCATCACTTCTTATGATTTGCTGCGCCGTGACCTTGCCTGTTATGAGGACTGTCACTTTGGCTATCAAATTATTGATGAGGCACAGTATATCAAAAATCACATTACCAAAGCGGCGAAAGCGGTAAAGAAAATCCACGCCGATTTCAGGACGGCATTGACGGGAACGCCGATTGAAAACCGCCTCAGTGAATTGTGGAGTATTTTTGACTACCTTATGCCAGGCTTTCTCTTTCCTTATAGCCGTTTTCGCGAAGAGCTGGAGATTCCCATTGTTGCAGGACATGAACAGGAGGAGTTGGAGCGTCTGCAGAAAATGATTCGTCCTTTTGTGCTGCGCAGGCTGAAAAAGGATGTGCTCAAAGATTTGCCAGCTAAGATGGAGGAAGCAGTATTTGCCAAAATGGAGGGTGAACAGGATAAATTATACCGCGCTCATGTACAGCGTTTACGCCTGCTGTTAGAGGGGCAGTCCGAGAAAGAATTTGCCACTCAGAAGATACAGATACTCTCTGAGCTGACAAGGCTTCGCCAGCTTTGCTGCGACCCGGCGCTGGTGTATGAGGATTATGACGAGGAGTCGGCGAAACTTACGATGTGTATGGAATTTATTCAAAACGCCATAGAAGGCGGGCATAAAATCTTGTTATTCTCACAGTTTACGACGATGCTGTCGAAAATACAGGAGCAGCTTCTGCAAGCGAACATCTCATTTTTAAGCCTTACCGGGGCAACCCGCAAGGAGCTGCGAGTTAAGATGGTGGAAGAGTTTCAGCAAGGGGATGTTGCAGTTTTCTGCATTTCCCTGAAAGCCGGAGGGACGGGACTGAACCTGACGGCTGCGGATATCGTGATACATTACGACCCCTGGTGGAATGTGGCGGTGCAGAACCAGGCGACAGACCGTGCGCACCGGATTGGACAGAAAAATCCGCTAACCGTGTATAAGCTGATTGCCAAGGACACAATAGAAGAGAATATCCTCAAGCTGCAGAAGAAGAAAAGCCGGCTGGCGGAGCAGCTTTTGGGTAATGAAGGATTTGAGAGTGTGAAATTTACGCGGGAGGAGATGCTGGAATTATTGGGGAATATCTAAGGAAATGCTGCCATCACCGTTTGTCGGTATTTGCTGACGCTAACGCAGCAGGATTACAAAAGAAGCTCCCCCTCCCGGAGTGTCTTCCACCCATAATTTTCCTTTGTGCATATTGATAATTTCCCGGGCGATGCACAGGCCGAGTCCGAAATGGTTTTTGTCTTTATGTGATTTATCACAGCGATAGAAGCGGTCAAATACCGCTTCTTTTTCTGTATCTGCAATGCCGGGACCGTTGTCCGCAACGCGGAGGGTAAGTTTGTCGGAAACAGTCTGCAGGGAAAGGCAGATTTTGCCGCCCTCAGGTGTGTAACTGAGGGCATTGTCGATTAAAATGGACAGTACCTGTTCGATACGCTCCTTATCGCACTGGCAGCAAGGCACAGAGCTGTCTGGCAAGGTGATATGAAAGGATATGCCTTTTTCTCTTGCCAGGGATTCAAATTTCTCATAGGCGGATAGCAGTACGGTATCAAGTTCCACGGCGCTTTTGTGGAGGTCAAGGCGTGAAGTGTCAGTACTGGAGAGCGTCAGCATATCATCAATCAGGCGGCTCATGCGTTTACCTTCCAGGGCAATGGTCGTTGCAAATCGCTCGGAATTCTCCGGGCAGGCATTTTTCATGGCGGAAAGGCAGGACAGCATAACTGTCAGAGGAGAGCGCAGTTCATGGGAGGCGGAGGCGATAAATTCCGCCTGTTTTCTGCGGCTTTCTATCAGGGGCAGAATCATACGCCAGGTAAAGAACCAGAAAAAAACAGCAAGCAAGAAGATACCGGCAACATTTGCTCCGGCAAACAAAATCCGCTGCATGGAAATCTTGTGCTGCAATTCGTTTAAATTGTGAAGGATGGCAATATTTAAAAGCCCTTTATTTTTAGGCAGCAGTATAGCGGAAGCATAGTAGAGAGTTCCGTCATAGACAAACTCAAATTCCGCATGGTTTGAGAGCAAGGATTGTGAGGTAAAAGATTCTTCGTAGATGCGGTACTCATTGCGCGCCGTCTCACGCACCATTTCAAAGGCAGAATCTTTGGAGGAGGGTTTCAGGGTTCCGAAGGCCAATGTTTTGCCGTTATCCTGGATATCAATCTCCAAATGGGTATCTGTATGGAACTGCGAGAGCCAGTTATGGGAGATGATGGATTGGGTTTCCAGATAACTAATCAGCATGTTGACATTGACCTGAAAATCAGAAAAATAACTCTCCCGGACTTCTGCTTCCTGAAAAGAAAGACAGATAAATGACATAAAAACCAGGATAAAACCGCTGACTAAGGTGCATAAAAGTGTCAGGCGTATATGGAGTTTTTTAAACATGCGGTACCTCCAACTGGTAGCCGACACCCCGGATAGTTTTCAGTTCCACGGAGCTTTCCACGCTCCGCAGGCGTCGGCGGACAAAATAAATGTAATTGTCTAAATTCCCTTCTTCAACTTCCGCATCAATTCCCCAGACTTTTGAAAGTATGGACGTCCTGGGGATTGTCTGCCCGGGATTGCGCAGAAAAAATTCCAGCAAATCGCCTTCCCTTGCGGAGAGCGAGCAGGAAAGGTTTTTGCAGCGCAGTTTTTTCTGATCAGTATCATAGGACAAGTCCCCATATTCGATGGGCTTGCTGCCCTCCCATTTGGACGGGCGTCTTAAGATACAGCGTATCCGCGCGAGAAGTTCCTCAAAATCAAATGGTTTTACCAGGTAATCATCTGCGCCGCAGTCAAGTCCGGTTATCTTGTCATTGAGGGCTCCTAAGGCGGTGACAAAGATAATGGGCGTGGAAATATTTTTCTCCCTGGTGATTTTTAAGACGGAAATGCCGTCCAATCCGGGAATCATACGGTCTAGCAGAATCAAATCATGAGCCTGCTGTTCAATATAGTGCAGCCCTTCTTCGCCGTCGTGGCACACGTCCGTCTCAAAATTATTGTGTTCCAACTGGAAACGGAGCGTTTCGGCAAGGGATTTATCATCTTCAATAATCAGAATTCGCATGGTTGTGAAAGCCTTTCTCTATATTCGGGTGACAGTTATGCCTGCGTTTTTGTTTCAGCGGGCAAAATTATTTTATTTTATTTTACCATAGTTATCTCTAATTAATCTCTAAAAAATCAAAGGGAATTTAGAGAATGGTTAGAGAATATTATGTTATCTTATTATTACAGAATATAGTAAGGAGGGTAAAGGAGGAAGTTAATATGAAATGTAGAAAATGGAAAAGAGTTCTGGGGCTGCTGCTGGCAGCAATATTGATTTGCGCTGTTCTTACCGGCTGCAGTAAGAACAGCGCAGGAGAAAATGGGCAGGGAATTGAAGGCGGCAAGGATGCCCAGGGAGGAGAGGAGTCGGCGAGAGGACGTTTTCTGGAGGAAGAGTTGAGCGTAGGGGGAAAGTTCGACTATGTTCTTGACATGAGAAGACTGGAAGATGGAAGTCTGCGCCTGGTTGCTTCGGCTGGCGTGAATCATGCAGTCTGGGAACTGTCGGACGATGGTGAAAACAACTTGAATAAATTATATGATTTTCCAGAAGAATTGCGGACATCCGCAGCTGGCGCTGTTCAACGTGCTGCGTTATCCCCGGATGGGCAGATAATGTGCGTATTCACAGAATTTGCAGCAGATAATTTTAATTCCATGCTTTACCTCATTGATAAGGAGGGCAAGGCAAATCAGATACCTTTTGAACTTCCGGAATTAGAAGAAGATAAAAACTGGCCAGAGGATGAAGATGTGTCAAACGAGGTTGACCAATTGCGATTTCCGGTAAATGAACAGGTGGTGCTGCAAGACCGGAATGGAACAATATTTCAGATAGCTGCAGCGGACGGCAGCGTGATACACGAGTATAAGATGGATTCCATCATGTATCCTTCTGAAATGTTTGCCATGGGGGATACCCTGATTGTACAATCAGGCGACCGGATGGTTCTCTATGATATGGAGACCGGGGAGCAGAAACAAGCGGAAGAAACGCTGAGCAGCGAAGGGGCAAAGAGCGGCACCTACAGGGGAATGGATACGTTGGATGGCGGGGAGAGCATCTACTGCCTTTCCTCGGGCGGACTGTACCATTATAAATTTGGCGGCAGCGTGTTGGAACAGCTGATTGATGGAAGCATGAATACTCTGGGAACACCGGAGTTCTATCCGATGGCGATGGCGATGATAGATGAGCAGAATCTCATGGTAGCTGCCCAAGGTGATTCCGGTACAGAAGGAATGGTGTTATATAAGTACACATATTCTGCAGATGCACCGGTCAGACCAGATAAGGAACTGAAAATATATTCTCTCTATGATGATGGGGCGATTCGTGAGATGATTAATCGTTTCCGCAAAAAGCATTCGGAGGTAAATGTGAATTACCAGGTGGCGCTTTCAGAGGATAATGGAATGACGGTTTCCGACGTCTTAAAGACATTGACGACGGAAATCATGGCGGGCAATGGACCGGATGTATTGATGTTAGATGGAATGCCCGTACAAACGTATATTGAAAAAGGCGTGTTGAGAGATTTAAGTCCGCTGTTAAAAGAGACCGGGGGCAGTTACTTTGAGAATATCATCAATGCCTATCAGGATGAACAGGGGCGGCTGTGCGCAGTTCCTTCAAGGTTCTTTATTCCGATGATTCAGGCGGGCAGCAGGTATTATTCGCCTGGGGAAGATTTTAATGATTTTATGGAGCGTAAAGATACTATGGTTAATATGCGGCCGGCAAACGTGGTAGCAAAGTTCTGGTATACCTGCGGCGCAGCCTGGCAGCAAGAAGATGGCACGTTGGATGAGGAAAAGGTCACAGAATTTCTGGTTAAGCTGAAAAATGGATATGGTGAGTATGACAGTAACATAGAGGACTACGACCGAGAAGACTTGACCTTGTTTGCTGGAGATTTTGAGTTGATAGAGGGGAATTGGAACACGAATTTCGGCTTGTGCGGACATAAGAGCTATGGATTAGAGGGGGCAATCAATGAGAGGGTGACGGATGGATGTGTAGATTTAATGCCGGGGCAGGCGGAGCATGTATTTGTCCCTTCCATGGTATTTGGTATCAGCAATAAGAGTTCACAGACTGAGTTGGCAGAGGAATTTGTCAAATATCTGCTTAGCCCGAATGAAGCACAGGATATACTTACGCGGGAAAATGGTTTTCCGGTGGAGGAAGGGTCTTTTCGCCGTGCCATAGATGGGCACGAGTATGAAAAAGAACAAAATATTATTACCGCCCATCTCCATGATGGGGATACGATTGAATATATGGATGCGCCTACGCCAGAAGAGGAAATCACGAGGATGACGGAACTTGTGGAATCTCTGACGACCCCATCTTTGCAGGATGATGTGATAAAGGAGGCCGTGGTTGAACAGGGGGTAAAGGCGCTGAAAGGAGAAATAAGTCCCGAGGAGGGCGCAGCTGCCATCTTGCAGAAAGTCAACATTTATCTGGCAGAGTAATTGGGCAGTTTGTGCGCATTGGTACGGAATGTCTGCAGCGGTATATGCCCGGAGCCGTCTCTATTTTATCTCTAAAAATTTCTTATAAAATTAGAGAGAGGTTAGAGAAACTTGTGTTATCGTATTTCTAGCCTACAAACAGTAAAGGAGGACATAATATGAAGTATAGAAAATGGAGACGAGTGATAGGGACGTTGATGACAGCAATCTTGATATGATATGAAAAAATTGGAGGATGGCAGCCTGCGCATTGTCGGCTCGAATGGAGATAATGGGAAGTCCGGGGTCTGGGAGTCGACAGACGCTGGCAAAACCTGGAAGAGTGTATATGATTTGCCGGCGGAAGTGCAGGACCAGGAAAATGGCTGGATGGATTACGCTGCGATATCCCCCGGTGGACAGGTAGTATGTGTATTTAATGAAATTGTATCTGGAGGCGGCGGTTTCCATCCGGTTTTCTATCTTTTGGATAAGCAGGGTAAGACAGATAAGATGTCCTTTGAGCTTCCCCAAAACGAGGGAAAGGTCGGCTCGGCAGTAAACAAGTCTGTGGAAGTGGGGAGGGCGATGCAGAGCAGCCGGAAACAGGAGAAGGACAGCCGGAAGATGGAGGCCTTACAAATTCCATTATGGACTTACAGTTTCCGGGCAATGAATGGGTTGTTGTGCAAGATGCCGCTGGGACAGTCTATCAGATAAACGTCTCAGACGGCAGTGTGAAATATACTTATGAGCTTGATGCAACTACCAATGCGATTCAGATATATGCTGTGGGAAATACGCTGATTGCGCAGGATGAGGCAGAGGTGCTCTGCTACGATATGCAGACTGGGGAACAGAAAGCTTCCGAGGAGGCTTTGAGACAAGGCGGTTTAGAGAACAGTTTTTTCCGTGCGGTCGATACGCTGGATGGCGGGGAAAGTATCTATTGTCTTTCAGGAGGCGGACTGTATCATTATAAATTTGGCGGAAGCGTGATGGAGCAGCTGATAGATGGGGACATGAATTCTCTGGGAGCGCCGGCTTTTTATCCCATTGCCCTGGCGATGATAGATGAGCAGAATCTGCTGGTAGCTGCCAATGATACAAATGCCTCCTCCGCGACTGGGATCTGCGTTTTAAAGTACACTTATTCTGCCGACACGCCGGCAAAACCGGATAAGGAACTGAAGATGTATTCTCTCTATGATAATAAGGAGATTCGCCAGTCCATCAGCCGCTTCCAAAAGGAGCATACGGATGTGTATATCAATTATCAGACGGCGCTCTCTGAGGATAATGGCATGAATGTTTCCGACGCCTTAAAGACACTGGTAACGGAAATCATGGCGGAGAATGGACCAGATGTGCTGCTTTTGGAGGAATGCCGGTAGAAACATATATAGAAAAAGGTGTCCTGAAAGATTTGAGCGCGCTGTTGAAAGAGAGCGGCGGCAGTTACTTTGAGAATATCATCAATGCCTATCAGGATGCGCAGGGGCAGCTGTGCGCAGTCCCGGCAAGATTTATGATACCTATGATTCAGGCTGGCAGCGCTTACTATTCAGCAGGAGAAGATTTTAATGCCTTTATGGAGCGCAAAGATACCATGGTGAATATGCTGCCGGGGACAGTGGTGGAAAAGTTCTGGTATACCTGCGGCGCAGCCTGGCAGAAGGAAGATAAAACTTTGGATCAGACAATGATTACGGAATTTCTGACGAAGCTGAAAAATGCATACGGTGAGTATGACAGCAGTCTGGAAGATGAAACGTCAGGTATGAGTGTGACAATAGAAGGCGCCGGTACGGAATCGGACAAGGATGTATATCTTTCTCGGGGAGACTATGATTTGGCATTCGGAAGAATCAACACGAACTTTGGTTTGTCCAGAAATATGGATTATGGAATGCAGCAGGCCATTAATGAGAAGCTGAAAGACGGTGTTATAGATCTTATGCCGGGGCAGGCGGACCATGTATTTGTCCCCGCAATGGTGCTGGGTATCAGCAGCAAGAGCGCGCAGCCCGAAATCGCAGAGGAATTTGTGAAGTACCTGTTTTCCCAGGAAGCACAGAAGATTTCGCAATTCGGTGGTTTTCCGGTGGAAAAAGAATCATTCCGCAGCGTGATAGACGGACATGAGTTTGAAGGGCAGGAAAACCTTGTCAGTGTTGGCGGCGGCGATATGGACGAAATGCTTAGTTGTGCCATGGAACCCACGCCAGAAGAGGAAATTAAGAAGATGACGGAACTTGTGGAAACTCTGACGACTCCATCTTTGCAGGATGATGTGATTAAAGATGCTGTAGTCGAACAGGGGATAAAGGTATTGAAAGGAGAAATGAGCCCTGAGGAGGGCGCGGCTGCCATCATGCAGAAAGTAAACATTTATCTGGCGGAATAAATAGAAAGATACGGCAGTGTGTTGTATGTAAAGAAATTTCATGAAAAGAACAGGTAGGATGTGCGGAGGATGAGAAAGAAATTTTCAGGGAAAAGGAAAAGCCGAAAAAATAGTAGCCATAAAAATATGCGGGGATTCCTGTGGATATTACCAAGTTTTCTGGGAGTCATGGTATTCTATCTCCTGCCTTATGCAGATGTTGTCCGCCGCTCCTTTTTAGGGGCGGTTGACAACCGATTTGTAGGGATTGACAATTACAAGACAGTGTTGGGGAATACGGCGTTTCAGCTTGCCGTGAAAAATACGTTTCTGTTTACCTTGCTCTGTATTCCGGTATTAATTATCGTTGCGCTTTTTTGTGCAGTAACATTGTACAAGAGTAAATATGGAGGAATCATTAAGAGTGCATTTTTGATGCCGATGGCGCTGCCCGCAGTTTCCGTAGCGTTGGTATGGCGGCTTCTCTTTCACTCTCAGGGACTTTTGAACCATTGGCTCAGCAGCCTGGATATCGTTGGCAGCGACTGGATGAATAATGGGAGCGCATTCTGGATTTTGTTTGTCAGCTATATCTGGAAAAATCTTGGTTATGATATTGTTCTTTGGATGGCGGGTCTTGCCGGGATATCCTCAAACATTTACGAGGCAGCCAGGGTGGACGGCGCCGGCGAGCGGCAGTGTTTTTTCTATATTACGCTGCCGAATCTCAAGTCATCGCTCTATACCATCACGGTGTTGTCTTTTCTCAATTCTTTTAAAGTGTTTCGGGAGGCATATCTGGTTGCCGGCGATTATCCACACGAGAGTATTTATATGATGCAGCATCTGTTCAATAACTGGTTCCGTGCATTTTCTTTTGACAAGATAGCAGCAGCAGCAGTGTTGGAAAGTATTGTTTTGTTGGTATTGATTGTACTTTTACAGAAGGCATGGGACAAAAAGGAATAAAAAGAAAGGACTATGTCAGGTATGATGAGATATTTCAGACAACATAGTATAAAAATAAGAGGCAAATGGGCAGGTTTCCATCCAGGGCGTACGTTACTGTGGCTGTTTTTTGCAGCGTTGGCGTTTTTAGTACTGTATCCTATTATTTTTCTGATTTCAGGTTCGTTGATGGGAAATGATGAATTGGCAAACTATCTGGGTGCAGTTTTTCTGGGAAAAAGCGGTTACGCGGAATTTCCGCCGCTGCCGATGTTTCCGACACTGCAGCATTATGTGGAATTGTTTTTGGACTCTCCGGAATTCTTCGTGATGTTCTGGAATTCTGTAAAAATAACATTCGGCGTCCTCGTTGGGCAGTTTGTTGTGGGGACGATGGCGGCATGGGGATTTGCCAAATATGATTTTCCCTGGAAAAAGGGATTTTTCCTGCTTTATATGATATTGATGCTGCTGCCGTTCCAGGTGTTGATGCTTTCAGATTACCTGGTGCTGGATTTTTTCAATCTTACAGACAGCCAGTGGGGCATCATACTTCCGGGTGTGTTCTCTACGTTTCCGGTGTTTATCATGTACCGTTTTTTTGCGGAAATACCAGACAGTTTGATTGAATCCGCCAAACTGGACGGAGCCAAAGACTGGCAGCTGTTTTTGTACCTTGCGCTGCCGATAGGTTCTTCCGGGATTATTGCCTGTATGGTATTGGGATTTTTAGAATACTGGAGCCTGATTGAACAGCCGATGACATTTCTGAAAGATAAAAGTTTATTTCCACTGTCTATTTTCCTGCCGGATATCACAAGCGTGGACAAATCAGGCATGGCGTTTGCGGCATCTGTGGTTACATTTCTCCCGGCAGTAATGGTGTTTCTGGGAGGGCAGGATTACCTGGAACAGGGAATAATGGCGGGCGCGGTAAAAGAATAGAAAGGCACGGAAATCAATTTTCGGAATATCCTTTCGTTTTATCAAAATATCTGCATACTGCCGAGGCTGCATATACCCTAAGCGAACAATTTAGGGACGTATTTAGCGAAGGCAAAATCCACTGCTTACGGAAACCCAGCACGAAGGCTTTCCTGAGGGATGTGGTTGCAGTTAGCAGTTAGTTTGCCAAAGTGTTGTCCCGTTCGTGTGGGTATATGCAACATACGGCAGTGTAGAGATATATTGACAGATGAAAGGATATTGTGAAAATTGATTTCCGTGATAGAAAGGAATTGCATATGGACAGAAAGAAAGTGATGAAAATATTCGGCGGTTTTTTGGCATTGATGCTCATCTTTACCATCTTGTCAAGAGCGGTGAACGGAGCTTCTATGGCGCGCGTTGATACGGTAAAAATAACAACAGGGACGATTAAGCATAAAGTAAAGGCAAGCGGCAGGGTACAGGCTGGGCAGGAGGCTGCCATTTATACGGAGAGCGGTCAGCGAGTCAAAGAAATCTGTGTACGGGAGGGGCAGTCTGTAGAGGCAGGGGAAGTGCTGTTTCGTTTGGACCTGGAGGAGCTGGAGGAACAGATTCTGGCAGCTCAGCAGGAATTGGAGAAGACGAAGCTGCAGAATCAGGATGTAGCAAACGCCAAAGCTTTTGAACAAAGTAACCGCCAGACTGCCAGGCAGCGTGCGCAGGAGGATTATAACCAGGCGGTATCGCAGGGGGACTCAGCGGTAGCGGAAGCTAAGAAAGCATGGGAGGAAGCCGAGCAGGCACTGCAGGATTTTATCAACAGCAGTGCCTCATCAGGAGATGGCGGTGCAGCAACCGGGAATCTGGGGGAAGATGAGCAGCCCGAAGGGGAAGGCCCTAAGAAAGAGGACGGCACGGATGCCGGGGAGAAGCAGCAGGGGCAAGAGGACCCGGCAGAAGAAGAATCGTCCAATCAGGGAGCAGGAGACCCGGCGGAGGGCGGTTACTCCAATCGGGGAGCAGGAGACCCGGCGGAGGGCGATTCATCGAATCAGGGAGCGGATGGTTCATCTGAAGGGAACTCGTCTGAGCAGGGCAGCCAGGGGACATCTGGCGATAGCGCGGAAGAGAGGGAAGCTGAAAAGGAGGCTCTTGAGCAGGCAGTGGCGGAAGCGAAGGCTGCTTATGATGCAGCTGTCTCATCGAGGACAGACAGTGTCCGCTCTGCAGTGAGAGCGATAGAAGATGCAGCAAGACCTCAGAGTGCAGAAGACAGTACCCAGAAACAAAATGAGATTATAAGGCAACAGCAGGATTTGGCATTAAATAAACTTCTTGCCCTGCAGACCGCGCAGGGGGAGGTTAAGGCAGCAGTCAGCGGCGTAATCACGCAGATTTTGGTGAGCACGGGTGATTTTACTTCGGATGGTGCAGCTATGCGGATGGAGGATACCTCTAAAGGCGGCAGAATTGTACTGTCAGTTGATAAGTCCAACGAGAAATATGTCAGCAAGGGAAGCCCGGTGAGTTTAAAGGCTTTTGGCAGCAAAGATGTCATCACAGATTATGTGGTTTCTAATGTAACAGCGAATGAGCAGGACAGCGCTATGCTGGATTTAACCATTGATTTGCCAGAGGGAGTCTTAGAGCCGGGGATAATGGTAGATGCCGAGATTGTACCCAAGACAGAGAGTTATTCCTCGATAATTCCTTTATCGGCATTGCATGAGGAGCAAAATGGATATTATGTGCTGATACTCCAGGAAGAGCAAGGCGTGTTGGGAACACAACTGGCAGTTAGACGTCTGAATGTGGAAGTTTTGGATAAAAATGATACAGAGGCAGCGTTGGAAGAACAAGTACTGACAAGGGATCAGGAGATTGTCAGCAGTTCCAGCAGGATGATTCAGGATGGCAGCAGAGTCAGGAGGGCGGAGTAATGAAGATGAGAACATATGTCAAATATATCATTGCCGCTGCCGCGGCTGGATTGGGGATTTTCCTGTTCTATCTGTCCTCTGTTTCCTGGGGACAGATGTTGCTGACAAAAGATCGGGTGATGTTTTATCTGGAACAGCCCCTGAGTGTGCAAAAGGCCAAAGAGGTAGATGAAAAGAGCCAGGAGGAAAAACAGATGGACAGCGGACAGGAGGATGGGACAGAGACGATGCCCGAATTCTGTATCTGGGGACAGAAAGATAAGGTGGAGATTACGAATGCCAATCTATACAGAAGCGCTCAGGCAGATGCAGTATTGATGTGTGGTAATCCGGAATTGCTGTTTGAGGATTGCCGTCTGCCTGGCAGGAAAGATACGCAGGGATGTCTGCTGGATGAAAAGACGGCCTGGGAATTGTTTGGGAGCAGTGAGGTAACTGGCAAGGAGATTTCTTACGAGGGAAAGTCCTATATTATCAGACAGGTGCTCTCAAGTAAAGAGAGGATTTTTGCATTTCAGGTCGGCAGCCCCAGAGGAAATGGGGATTTTGAGGGAAGTCGGCCGGAAAATGAGACAATTGGCGGGGAGCAGAATAGTACAGATAACGTTTTAAACAGAATTACCATGCAAAAGCCAGAAGAAAAATCTTTACAGGATTTACAATCTTTGTGGGGAAATAAGTACGGCATATCAGCAACAATCCTGGACTTGCAGTTGCTTCAGGGAATTGGCGGATTCTTTGTGCTGCTGATTCCGCTGACATCATGCGTTTATTTTCTGTGGTATCTCTTCTGTCTGTACCGGCAACAGTCACAGCTTGTCTGGAAGGCTGCGGTGGCAGCTTTGTCCCTGGTTCTGGCAGTCTGTTTTTTTATTCTTCTGAAAGGTCAGATAAATATTCCTGATGATTATATTCCCACGCGCTGGTCACAGTTTTCATTTTGGCAGTATCTGTGGCTGCAGAAGCAGGAGGCGGTAGAGTTGCTGATTAAGATACCCAAAACAAATTTGGATTACAGTTGGGGGGAGATGTTCACGCGTACGTTAAGCTGCGGAATTATTGCGGAAATATTTCTGCTTTTTGGCATTGCTTACATTCGTTTTTACGTTTGTAAGCATCATGCTGAGGTTGAGCCTTAAAAATTTTAATTACAGTTTTCACAGCGGCTGTCTAAACTAACAGCATAAAAATATTTTTTTATTGACTTTACTTTCGTAATGGTATACAATTCCCCTAAGAGAAATAAAAAATATTAGTAGATAATAAAAAAAGAATTTAAAGAACAAATTATATTTCTAATATATGTAATATTAAGAATGCTACTAGTATTTATCATTTGCTTAGGAGGTATACTTATGAGAAAATCCCTTGCCCTGAAAACCCTTTTACGTTCTCCGGCAAAGACGATATTGACATTTCTGCTGATTGCGGCGGCTTCATTTGCTTTGTTTTCCCGGATTACGGATTATGCCATTATAAACCGGGAGTCTGCTAAGGCGGAGAGCTTCTATTATGGCGTTGCCGCTTTGAATAACAGCACGCCGCCGATGGGAGGTTATTTTCCAGATCCGAAACCCTGGCCAACGAAGGAGCAGTTGGAAGAATTTACTTCACTGCCCGGCATTACACTGGTAGACACAAGGTATATGACGGATGGGCTGATAGAGGATTATAAACGTATCATAGATCCAGACGCTTCATCATCCAGGCAATTTGTGGCGGAGGGTATTTATGAGGGATATGATGAGTATGGGGAGGAGCCAGATGTCAGGAGATATCTGAACTTTAATGACATCAATGTATATGCGGGCGAGGTAAATCTTGACCCTCGTATGGCGATGAAAATTAGAGTTAATTTTTCACAAGAACTTTCCGCCAATTATAAACAGCCGTTCTCCCGGACATTTTTTGATGAATTGGAACAAGGAAGCAAATATCTTATTGTTGGTCATTATAGTGTACGCACGGGAACGGCCTTTGAACTTGATTTATATGACCTTACTGCACAACAGAGCATTCGTCGGCTGGATGGACTGGGGGATGATTATCTGGAGACAGAGGAGTTCTCCTGGTATAAAGGTGAAATCGCGGCAACGAAACAGAGCGAAATGACGTATGATATTGTCTATACCTCTGACATGCGTGCAATTCCTTATGTGAATGAGCGCAAGATAATTGTCTCTGAGGGGCGCCCCCTGACAACAGGAGATACAGATGTCTGTGTTGTAAGTGAACTGTTTCTGGAAACGCATGGTCTGTCCATCGGCGATAAGCTTCATATAAAACTTGGTGACAGGCTGTTATCAGGAATGCAAGGCATGTCTAGCACACGAACACGAAGTGCAGAGGAGATGTCAGATTTTCCCTCCTCGGTGGAGCTTGAAATTATCGGCGCTTACCGTTTTAACAATGAATGGACAGAACGGATTATGGATTACAGCTGGAGCTACGGCGTGGCTGTGGTTTTCGTGCCTTCTTCGCTTCTGCCGGTGGAAGTGCCAGAGGACCATGAAACTCAAATGGGAGACTTTAGTGTGTTTATTGAAAATCCCCGCGATATACAGGCGTTTCGTGCAACAGCAGAATCTGTGGCTGCAGAAATGGGTCTTGGTCTGCGTTTTTCAGATGGGGGCTGGTCAGGAATGAAAGACAGCTTCAAGACGGGTTCGCTGGCATCATTTCTGACGACTGTGCTGTATGTGCTTGGGGCGGCGTTGGCGCTGTTGCTTGCAGTATATCTCTATATTGGCAGGAATAAAAAAGTATATGCCATTATGCGGACATTAGGAGTACCCAGTAAAAAGGCGGGGGGAACGTCTGCTCTGCCTTTCGCGGTCTTGTCAATTTTTGCAGTACTGCTGGGCAGCATGTCCGGGCTGTTCTATGCTTCCTATACGGCATCAAAAACGCTTGCGGTCATATCAGGCAACAGCGCGCCGGAAGGGTATGTCTATGTTCTTAATGCGGCGATTCCGGTTGGCGTGGTGATACTCTGCTTTGTTTTGGAACTGCTGTTTATTTCCCTTGTGATGTTCATTTTCCAGCAGAAAATGAAGAAAGCCTCCCCACTGGAATTGCTGCAGGAGGGTTCAGGAATGGCAAAAGGATTAGGAGTTTTGCCGCATTCCCATGTAAGGATGAGAAATAAGCATGAGATTGCAGACACAAATCCTGTTCCTGATAGGTTTGACCTTGTCAAACTTGCTGTCTATGAAAGTCCTGCGCGTGGAAAATACAGTGCGCTGCGGCAGGTAAATGGATACATCTTACACCACATGCAGCGGGGCTTCGGGAAAACGGCGGTATCTTTTGTGCTTGCTGTCGTGCTTGCAGCCGGGCTTGGGATGTTTGTTATGGCAAAGCTTGCGTATCAGGATGTCTGCCGTGAAATGGAGGTGAAAGGCAGGGCAATGGAGTTTTCTTCCGCTGATTTGATGGAAATGTCCCAATCTAGCCTGTTAAAAGATATTTATTACTATAGCAATTCCAGTGTGCGTGTGAACGGAGTTGGGGTCCTGAGCCCCATAACATTTACCAATAATTTTGACCAATATCTGGCTTGTGATTATACAGTTAACTATGCCGAAGGATATGAACTTTCTGTCTTTGAAAGTACAGGCACAGTATGCTTGGTGGGACAGACACTTGCAGAAAATCTGGGTATTCGTCCGGGAGACGATATAACCCTGATGTCAGAATCTTTGTATTCTTTTATGCCGCAGGTATATGAAGCGGAAGAATTAGAGGCTGCGATTGAGCGGGCAGGAATTGTATTTAAAGTGGTGGGTATTCTGGAGTCAAAAGATGCAGACGCAGATGCAGGTATTTTTGCTGCCGTGAACGGCGGAACAGAAATGCTTTTTAGCAATCAACCGTTTCCTGTGAGTTTCTGTGAATTTACTTTGGCAGATAATACAAAGATTATGGAGATGAACAACTTGTTAGAAGAACTGAAAGCGGGGAGTATACGTTATTCACCGGCAGCCTATTATCATATAGATTCGGATTTGCTGGATAATATGAAACGTATCCGGGATTTACTGGTAGCGCTGTTTCCCATTGCTTTGGCGGCGGCTGTGCTGATTGGACTGTTCGGTTCGGGGCTGCTTATCCTGCAGTCGGCACAGGAAGCAGCGTTCCTGCGGATTCTTGGTGTCACGAAGAAACGTGTCAGATGTATGCTTATATTTGAACAAATTTTTTTGTGTATTGTCGGAATTGTCCTTGTGTCTGGAGTTCTTGCGACGTTCAGTCCAGGACAGTTTATGAGAAGCACACAGACGCTTGCTTTCTGCTGGCTGATTTATTTCTTAGGAAGCGTCTGCGGAGTGTTCGTGGCTGCACTGCAGGTGACAAGGCATAAGCTTTTGGAACTTTTGCAGGTAAAAGAATAGGAGTTTGACGAAGCATTTGAAAGTAGATTTATACGACATTATTCTTAGGAGGTATACTTATGAGAAAGTCCCTTGCCCTGAAAACCCTTTTACGTTCCCCGGCAAAGACGATATTGACGTTTCTGCTGATAGCGGCGGCCTCATTTGCCCTGTTTTCCCGGATTACGGATTATGCCATTATAAACCGGGAGTCTGCTAAGGCGGAGAGCTTTTATTATGGCGTTGCCGCTTTGAATAACAGCACGCCGCCGATGGGAGATATTTATTTTGGAGAGAAGCCATGGCCGACGGAGGAGCAGCTGGCTGAATTTGCATCATTGCCTGGCGTCACCTTAGCTGATACAAGATATAAAACCGATGGATTGGTGGAGGATTATAAGCGTGTCATAGACCCGGATTCACCTTTAGAAGAAGGGGAATTTGTGATAGAAGGCACGTATGATGGATTTGAGGAGTATGATTCCGGCGCTTTATATTTGCTGTTTCATGATATTACGACATATGCCGGTGAAATTAAGTTTGATGAGGACAGACCGTTTAAAATAAGGGGCAGTTCAGAACTGGATTACGCAGAATACTGGAGCAAACCGTATTCCCGGGAGTTTTTTGAGGGAATTAAGAAAGGAAGCAGATGTCTGATTTTAGGCACGTACAGCGAACAGTCCGGCGGAGCTTTTGTTTTGGGTACAAAAAATATATACTGGGATGGGCAGACGGACGTTCTGCGTGTGGTAGACGGACTGGGTGATGACTATCTGGAAACGAAGGAGTTCGCCTGGTATAAGGGGAAGATTGAGGCAACGAACCAGAGCACATCGTCCTATGATATTGTATACACCTCAGATATGCGCGCAATCCCCTATGTGAATGAGCGAAGGATTGTAGTTGCCGAGGGGCGTCCCCTGACATCGGGGGATACGGATGCCTGCGTCGTAAGCGAACTTTTTCTGGAAACATATGGACTGTCAGTAGGAGATAAACTTCACATAGAATTTGGTGACAAGTTGTTACCAGGAATCAGTAATTTGGGTACGCGGTACCGAGAGGCAGAAAATATGTCAGACTTTATCGTTTCTGCAGAACTTGAAATTATTGGAGCATACCGTTTTACGGATGAAGGTCTGGAGCGGTTTATGGATTCAAATTGGAGTTATGGTCCAGCTACGGTCTTTGTACCATCCTCTCTTTTGCCGGTGGAGGTGCCGGAAGATTATGAAGCCCTGATGGGAGATTTTAGTGTATTTATTGAAAATCCCCGCGATATAGAGGCGTTTCGGGAGGCAGCGGAGATTTGGGCGGCAGATATGGACCTGGGTTTACGGTTTTCAGATGGGGGATGGTTTTCCATGAGGAATAACTTCGAGACCAGCTCTCTGGCATCCTTTTTGATGACTATGCTGTATGTGATGGGGGCGGCGCTGGCGTTGCTGCTTGCCGTGAACCTTTACATTGGCAGAACTAAGAATTCATATGCCATTATGCGTACATTGGGAGTTCCCAGTAATAAAGCGAGCGGATTGCTTGTGCTGCCTTTTGGGATTTTGTCGGTGTTTGCGATGTTGATTGGCGGTCTGGCAGGGCTCTTTTATGCATCCCATACGGCGGCCCAAACGCTTGCAGATTTGTCAGGCAGCAGAGCCCCGGAGGGCTATGTCTATGTCCTCAATGCAGCGATTCCAGCTGGCGCGGTAATATTCTGCCTGATTCTGGAACTGTTATTTATCTTTGCGGTTGAACTGTTTTTCCTGCAGAAAATGAAGAAAACGCCGCCACTTCAATTACTGCAGGAGGGAGCGGGAAGTGCAGGAGCGGTAAGCAAAGCAAGAATTTTGTTGAATCCATATCGGAATAAAAAGCATATGCCGGATATTGCGGACACCTCTCCCATCCCTGATGAATTTGATGTTGAGAGGATTTCTGATGTCCTTGGCATTTTTGAGGGGAAAACTGGGGCAAAGGAGCTTGTCCATGGGAAATACAATGCGCTGCGGCAGGGAGGTGCATATATCCTGCGTCATATGCGGCGTGGTATGGGGAAAACGGCGGTATCTCTTATTCTTACCGTTGCGCTGGCTGCCGGAATCGGTATGTTTGTACTGGCGAGGCTTACGTATCAGGAAGCTTATCATGGACTTGACGTAAAAGGAAGGGCAATCAGTTTTTCCACATCCTCCATTGAGAGATTGTCTGATTCTGATTTGCTGAAAGATATTTATTATTATAGTAATTCCAATGTACGTGTAAATGGCGTTGGCGTCTTAAGCTCTATTACGTTCACAAATGATATCGACCGTTACCTTCCTAAGGATTACACAGTCACTTATGCTGAGGGATATGACCTTTCAGTCTTTGAAGGCACGGGCGCCGTATGCCTGGTGGGACAGACTCTTGCAGAGAGCATGGACATCCATCCGGGTGATAACATAACCTTGATGTCGGAGGCGTTGTATACGTTTATGCCGCAGGTGTATGAAGACGAGGAACTTGAATTTGCGATTGAGCGGGCAGGAATTGTGTATAAAGTAGTTGGCATTCTCAAATCTGAGGAGGAAGCTGCAAACGCCAGCATTTTTGCAGCTGTCAATGAGGGAGCGGAAAGCCTTTTTAACAGCGCGCCTTTCCCGGTAGGCTACTGTGACTTCACGCTGTCAGATAACAGAAAACTTATGGAGCTGGACAGTTTGTTGGAGGAAGAGAAAAATGACAGCATACAGTATTCGCCGGAGGCGTCTTATCACATTGACTCAGATTTACTGGAGAATACGAAACGTATGCGCGATTTATTGGTATCGCTGTTCCCCATTGCCGTGGCTGCCGCAGTGCTGATTGGGGTGTTCGGGCCAGGACTTATCATTATGCAGTCGGCACAGGAAGCGGCATTCCTGCGAATTCTCGGCGTCACGAAGAAACGCGCCAGATGTATGTTGGTGTTTGAGCAGATTATCCTGTGTATTATCGGAATCGCTGTTGTGGCAGGAGTTTTTCTCGTGTTCTGTCCAGGGCAGTTTATGAGGAGCGCACAGACGCTTGCCTTCTGCTGGTCACTCTACTTTCTGGGAGGGCTCTGCGGGGGATTTGTAGCTGCAGTGCAGGTCACCCGCTATAAACTGCTGGAACTTTTACAGGTAAAAGAGTAAACGGAACGCTATTGACGGAATCCGCATTTGAGTATAAACTATACTTAGTGGAAATAAAAAAAATTAATAGAAAATATCTGGTGTACTGTCCGGTTTATTAGACCTGGATAATGATAAACCGGTCAGTACAATGGAAAAGGGAGAAATAGATATGGCAGCTAAAAAAGCAAAGCATTTAACAGGCAGTGAGGAAGATTTGATGGAAATGTTCTGGGAAAGTGGCGAGCCTCTGACAAGTGTACAAATTTTAGACATTTCGGCTGACCGCTCCTGGAATGGGAATTATGTACATATCATGCTGCGTTCGCTGTTAAAAAAGGGTATGATAAAGGTTTGCGGTACCGTGCAATGCGGTACGCAGTATGCGCGGCAGTTTGTACCTGCAGTTACCAAAGAACAGTATGCAGCCAAGCTTGTAATGTCCAAAGGAATTGCGGGCAGTTCCATTGCGGCAGTTACGGTAGCAATGGTCAATGAGGCAAATGAGGAAGATGGAGAAGGCCTGGTGAAACAGTTAGAAGAAATCATAGAGGAATTGAAAAATAAAGGTACAAAGGAGTAACAAGTATGCAGATTACGCTTTTTTCGTTATTCATGTCTGTGCTTTGGAGCAGCGTACTGGCGGCATTTAATTATTTCTGCCGGAAAAAGCATTTTTTTATCCGGCAGCTGGGAATGACAAATGTATTATTTCTCTATCTGTTTTCCATCGTTCGTATGCTTGTTCCTTATAAATTTTCTTTTACCAGGGTGATACCCTCCCAAGGGGCAATCAGTGATGTATACAGGGGAGTCTGCACGAATAAGATAGGGACGACCCAGATATCGTTTTTGTCGGTGTTTGCTATTTTTTGGGCGGTTGTGTCAGCGGCGCTGCTTGTACGTTTTTTGGTTCAATACCTGAAAGCCATGCAGGAATTTTCATCTTACAGCATACGAGAAGATGAGCAATGTCAGCGGGTATTCCGACAAGTATTGAATCAGAGTAAGAAACAAATGAAAGTTATTATCAGGAGCAGCGATTGTATTAATATTCCCATGGGCGCAGGCGTTTTCCGAAAATCCATTATTTTGCCAAAGGAAGCGTATACAGATTCAGAGTTATATTATATCCTGCGGCATGAATATACACATTTTCTCAACAGGGATTTGCTCTTAAAAAGTTTAATACATATTTACTGGTGCATATTCTGGTGGAATCCGGCAATTTATCTGCTCAAAAGGGATTTTGCGCAGATATTGGAGATAAAGTGTGATTTAGATGTCACTGAAAAAATGGTCAATCAGGAGAAGGCGGGATATCTGACAACGATTGTGACATTGTTGAAAAATGCAGAAATCAAAAAGGAGCAGAAATTATTTTATGGAACGACGGCTTTGTTTGCCAGAAGCTGTGAAGCAGAAACTATCGAACGGTTCAAAATTGTATCTGCCAGCTATGGATTCAAAACAAGGAATCTTGTATTTACAGGCTCCTGGTTCCTGGTGTTTGGAATGCTGATTATCTTATCGTATTCTTTCGTAATCCAGCCGGACTACGGCGAAGCGAACAATGGGAGCGCCGCAGAGGCAGCGGACAGACCTTATTATATAGAATGCATTGACGGCACGTATTACGTGCATTTTGGTGAGGAATAAAGAAACGGAGGAGAGGTTTTGAGAGGAAAAGGTTCTTGGATAATAATAATGGTGATGTTGATAGGTCTTGTCATAGGGACTGTCATCGGCGGTTACTGCAGCGGGATATCCGCACTGAGCTGGTTGGATTATGGAAAAGTGTTTGGAATTACCAGTCCCATGGTGCTGGATTTAGGCGTCTTTGTACTGACGCTGGGACTGACAATTAAAATTAATATTGCAAGCATTATTGGAATCATTATCTCATTTCTGCTCTACAAATTGTTGGTAAGATAGCAGGGGATAATGGCAATATTTGGCAGATATCGGCAGAGTGTGGGCTCTGCCGATTTTTATCATATAAGAAATTTGCCCACTTTTTTCTGGAAAGAAAACGCATGAATAAATTGAAATGTTTCAGAAAATATGTTAAACTATTTGAAAGTAATGATTGTTGGACGGAATGTCGCTGTGGGGTGTGGTTTCAGAAATCTAAAGGAGGAGAAGGAATGCTTAAAAGTTGGAATCGGTTGGAGAAACCGGAGGCAGAGGAACTGGATGAACGGCTGGAAGCGGCGAAGGAGAAGCTGAATGTCCTGCAGATGCAGGTGAAAGACCGTAAACTTCCGGTGCTGGTATTGTTTGAGGGTTGGGGGACTGCGGGGAAAGGCAGTACGCTTGGCAAAATCATCACAAACATTGATCCCAGATTCTTTAAGGTTGCCACCATGGATATTCCCACAGAAGAAGAACGGCGCAAACCATTTTTATATCGCCATTTTGTGAAGATTCCGGAAGCAGGTAAATTCTGTTTTCTGGATTCCGGCTGGATGGATGAAGTGACCAGGGAATGTCTGCATGGGGCGCTTAAAGAGAAAGAATATAAGAAACGGATTGACAGCGTAAAGCGTTTTGAACGGCAGCTGACAGATAATGGCTATCTTGTAATGAAGTTTTTCTTCCATATCAGCAAGAAGGAACAGAAGAGCCGCATTAAGATGTTGGAAAAAGACGCCAGCACGAGATGGCGGGTAAGCAACAATGATGTGTGGCAGAATGAACATTATGATAAATGTCTTAAGGTCTATGACCAGTATCTGGACGACACCAATGTCTCTACTTCTCCGTGGTATATTGTCGATGCCCAGAGCAGGAAATGGGCGCAGCTGCAGGTGCTTGAGACGCTGACAAGCGGGATTGAGACGGCGCTGCAGAACAGTACGCTGGCTGTTCCTCTCCTGCAGAATGTATTCCCGCTGGAGAAAGTTCCCAAACTCAGCGAGATTCCTTTGGATAAGACGATAGCGGACGATGTATATAAGCGCGAACTGCAGGAGCTTCAGGATAAATTGCGAAAACTTCATAATGAGATATACCGTAGGAAGATTCCGGTCATCATTGCATATGAGGGATGGGATGCTGCGGGAAAAGGTGGAAATATTAAGCGGATTACCGGTGCGCTGGACCCTCGCGGATATGAGGTGCAGCCGATTGCCAGCCCGGAGCCGCATGAGAAGGCAAGGCATTACTTGTGGCGCTTCTGGACGCGTCTTCCGAAGACGGGTCATGTTACCATCTTTGACCGTACCTGGTATGGCAGGGTCATGGTGGAACGATTAGAGGGTTTCTGCTCGGAAAATGATTGGCGGCGCGCATATAATGAAATCAATGAATTTGAAAAAGAATTATCCGATTGGGGTGCGGTGATTATTAAATTCTGGGTACAGATTGACAAGGACGTGCAGTTGGAGCGTTTTAATGACCGTCAGAACAATCCGGCCAAACGTTGGAAGATTACGGATGAAGATTGGCGCAATCGGGAAAAATGGGATTTATATGAGGAAGCAATTAATGAGATGATGAAAAAGACAAACACCTCTTATGCTCCTTGGCATGTGCTGGAATCCAATGATAAGAAGTATGCAAGGATTAAGGCGCTGCGAATTGTGATTGAAGAGATTGAAAAGGTACTGGAAGCAAAAAAATAAAATCCGCACAAGTACAGTTGCTTGGCTCTTTGCTTGCGGAATTGTGGAAGCTTGGAGAGGATGAACGAAAGGGAAAGGTGTAGCATGGAATTAAAAGAATTTATGGATATATCAAAACTGCAGAAAATTCAGGATGATTTCTCCAATGCGACAGGATTGGCAGCAATTGCAGTGGGAATGGATGGGGAATATCTCACGGAGGGCAGCAATTTTACAGATTTCTGTATGAAGTATACAAGGGGCAGCCAGGAAGGATTAAGGCGCTGCGTGAAGTGTGATAATGAGTGCACTGGTACATATTTCTGTCATGCAGGACTGATGGATTTTTCTGTCGACATCATGATAAATGATGAGAAAGTCGGCGCCATCATTGGCGGTCAGGTGCTGCCAGGCGAACCGGATGAAGATAAATTTCGGGAGACTGCTGTGGAATTAGGGATTGACCCGGAACAGTATATTCAGGCATTGCGCAAAGTTCCCATAAGCACGGAAGCCAGAATTCGGGCTTCAGCGAATTTGTTAGGAATTATTGTTAACCAGCTTGTAAATCTGGAATATTTCAAGTACAGCAATGCGAGCCGTTTAGGCGGTGTGCAGAAGGGCGTGGAGCAGTCCAATGAACTTATCCAGACAATTAACGATAATACCAGCCATTTGAAAGCCATTGCCAAGAAGCAGAATATTCTTTCCCTGAATGCCAGTATTGAAGCTGCGCGAAGCGGAGAGGCAGGTGCAGGGTTTGCAGTTGTGGCAAAGAATATGCAGGAGTTGTCTTCCCAGTCTGCGGTAATCTATAATGATATTGAGAAGTCAGTGGCAGAGATTACCGAACGTATTTCCTCTCTTGTATCGTTTTTTGGATAGAAAATTAAAACAAATCAAGGTATAAAATGCCTCCGTTTACAGATACTAGTATCGAGAAAAGATAAGAGATTTGTAAATGGAGGATTTTTTATGAAAGCAACAGGAATTGTTCGGAGAATAGATGATTTGGGAAGGGTAGTTGTGCCGAAGGAAATCCGGCGTACGCTGCGGATTCGGGAAGGGGATCCGCTGGAAATTTTTACGGACCGTGAGGGCGAGATTATTTTGAAAAAGTACTCTCCTATTGGAGAACTTGGACAGTTTGCCGGAATGTATGCAGAGAGCCTTGCACAGACCAGCGGATGTCTGGTGTGCATCACAGACCGCGACCATGTGGTTGCCGCTGCAGGCAGCGGAAAGAAAGAATTTGACGGCAAGCCAATCAGCAAACAGCTGGAAAATGTGATTACAGACAGGGAGACTTTCTGTGCCCGCAGGAATGAGAAAGGGTTTGTAAAAATAACGCTGGATGATTCCGGGGACTTTCAGTCTCAAGTGGTGTCCACGATAATTTGTGAAGGAGATGCCATTGGTTCGGTGGTAATGTATAACCGGGATGACAATGGCGGAATTGGTGAGGCGGAAAGCAAGATGGCGAAAGTGGCAGCCGGATTTCTGGGAAAACAGATGGAACAATAAGTTCTGCTGTTTTCCCAGCATGGTTTTAACGGTAATGTACGGTCTCCACACTTTTGTCAAGGGAACGGAACTCATATCCGTTGTCTGACAGGTATTCCAGTACGGAGGGAAGAGCTGCTAAGGTGGCATTCTTCCCTCTTCCATCGTGCATCAGTACCACGGGATGCTGCACATTGCCGACATTGGTGCAGATATTGTCGATAATGTTGGCGGTTGTAGTCAGTTCGCTGCCGTCTCCTGAACTGACATTCCAGTCAAAATATTGGAAGCCGCGTTCCTCCATCTCGTCTATGATGTCGTTCACCACATATGAGGATCCATTGTTGCTGCCGCCTGGGAAACGGAACAGAGAGGGAGTATAGCCAGTGTTTTCTACAACCCAGTCGTATACTTTTTCATAATCACTGAGGAAGGCATCCGTGGAAGCATAGATTTCATGGTAATTATGACTGTAGGAATGGAGTGCGAGAGTGTGTCCCCGCTCTACGATTTCTGATAAGTACTCTGCGTACTCTTCATTATTCTTACATACAACAAAAAAAGTTGCCTTGGCATTGTAGCGGTCCAGCAAATCCAATACCTGGGGCGTCAGATTGGAGGGACCGTCGTCAAAAGTAAGATAGACAATTTTTTCGCTATCTTTAGGAGAGCATCCTTCAGCATAAAGGTTGGGGTACGAATCAGAGGTTGAACTGCCGCCTGTGTCGCTGTCGTCCTCGGAACTGCTGTCCATTTCTTCTGCTTCATTATCATCATCGTTGGTAAGGGAATCAATCTGCTCAGATAATTCGGATATGTATTCTTTCTGCCCCGCCACGTAACTTTCACGTTCCTTTAGCTGAGCTGTGTTGTCCGTCAGTTTTGTATCAAGCTTGGAGTTGTCTTCCTGTAGCTTAGAATTGTCTTCCTGTAATTGAAAGGCTTCTGTCTCGAGGCTCTGGCAACGGCTGTCGAGACGAATGCATTGATATACAAAAAATCCGCAGCAAGCTAAAAGCAGGACTCCGCAGGCTAGTGCGGCAATAAATGGTGTTTTTTTCATAATAATTCTCCTTATAATTCTTTGGTATTGCTTTTCTGTCCGTATAAAATTATATTCTTTTGAGGAGGTTTGTCAATATAATAACAGTTTTGGATTCAATCTTGTATAATTGTCATCAAGAGTGTAAAATAGAAAAGTAACTATTCAAAAAATACGAAGGAGAAATATTTTATGAAGTTCATTCATATAGCCGATATACACTTAGGAGCGAGACCTGACCGGAACAAAGAGTATGTAAGAGAGCAGAGTTACAGCTGGCAGGCATTTACAGAAGTGATTGATAAGGTGAAGGAAGAGCAGATACAGCTTCTGTTGATTGCGGGCGACTTATTTCACAGGCAGCCCTTGGTGCGGGAATTGAAAGATGTCAATTATCAGTTCTCCAGAATTCCCCAGACGCAGGTGGTAATGATTGCCGGGAACCGTGATTACCTTGCGCCATCCTCCTGCTACCGGACATTTCGCTGGGAGCCGAATGTCCATTTTCTGGCGTCAGAGGAGATGGATTATATTGAACTGGAGGGTCTGGATACAAGGATTTATGGTTTGAGTTACTGTCATAGAGAGATTTTAGTGCCCAGATATAAGTACGTCCAGGCGAAAGAGGACGACTTCAGCAATATTTTGCTTGCACATGGCGGTGATGACAGGCATATTCCGTTCCATGGAGAAGATTTTGCAGACAGCGGTTTTGATTATGTGGCGTTTGGACATATCCATAAACCTATGCAGATTGTGCAGGATAAAGTGGTGATGGCCGGCGCGCTGCAGCCGGTAGATTACAATGACATGGGGGAACATGGGTATTTTCAGGGAGAGATTAAGGACCATATATGCCATGTGGAATTTGTGCCGCTTCACTGCTGTGAATACGTTTCTCTCAAACTTAAAGTCAGTCCGGAAATGACCCAGCAGGAATTACAGGAATACATAGAGAAAAAAATTCGCACTGCTCCTGCTTACCAGCAGTTTAAAGTTACGCTCAATGGTTTTTGTGACAGGGAAAGCTTAATTGATACAGAAGGGATGAAATCTATAGAACGGGTGGTTGAAGTCATTAATCAGTGCCAGGCAGATTATGATTTTGAAAAGTTAAAACTGCAGTATGGGCAGCAGATTTTAGGACACTACATCCGGGCTTTGGAGGAGATGCCCCAGAATAAAGTGACAAAAAAAGCATTATACTATGGTGTGGAGGCATTGATGGCAGAATGAAAATAACAGAGATTCAGATTAAAAATTTTGGAAAACTCCGTAATGTCAATATGCGTCCCCTTTCAGGGTTGAACGTGATTTATGGAGAAAACGAAACCGGGAAATCCACGATGCAGAAGTTTATTACAAGTATGCTGTTCGGTTTGGAAAAACAACAGGGGAAAACAGGGAGTGAAAGCAATTATCAGAAGTATGAGCCATGGAATGGAGAGTCTCTTTTTGCAGGTGGGTTGAAGTTTACGGTAGGAGATAAACCTTTTTATCTGGAGCGAATTTTTGAGCATAAGAAGAAAGCGGTAAGGCTTACAAATGAAATGGATGGGGAAGAGCTGTCTGTGGAACATGGAGATTTGGAGATGCTTTTAGGGGGCATGAAACAAGCGTCCTATGAAAATACATATTGCATCCATCAGGCGGAAATAGAGACCAAAGAAGAGTTTGCAGAAATTTTACAGAATTATTTTGTAAATATGTCTATGGGAGACGATGGCGACGTAGATTTAGCTGGCGCCCGCAAACACCTGCAAGACAGGAAGAAAGAAGCGGAACAGACCTTGGAGAAGCAGAGAGGAATCCGCATGGAAGCAATAGAAAAACTGCAGGTTGAGGAAGATATCTTAAACAGGGATATTGAGCAGCTGCAGGAGCAGCAGAAAGAAAGCCATAAAAATATTTCCAGGCAGCAGCCAGGTATGGCTCCGCCGGAGCGTGACGGCAACCAGATGGCAGAATATCTGTGGGATATCCGTCAGAAGAAAATGCAGAAGGGTTATCGGGCGCGTCTGTTGCTTTCTCTGCTGATTACATTAGTCAGCTTTTCTCTGGGGATTGTCAATGCGGTGTCGCATTCGCTGGTGCAATCTGGAAGCTGGGGCTGGTTAGTGTTGGAATTGGTATTGTTGTTTGGATTTCTGGGAGGCGGAGGCAGTGTATGCCATTGGTTCCAGAAAGAAAGAAAGTTAAAGAGAATCATCCGTCAACAGGAAGAAGAGAAGAGGGAACGCACGATTTCTGTTTCCAAAGATATGGAATGGCAGAAAGTGCAGGAGCGAAAGGAGACAAAGGCAAAGCATAGTGCGGTGGAGGAACTGCTGCAGGAACAGCTGTCAGAAAAGCAGACGTTACTGCTGAATCTGCAGGAAGAGATAGAGGAATGTGAAACGCCTGGGCAGGAGGAGCATGAACTGGAACTTCAGATAGAGGCTTATGAACTTGCTTACAATACGCTGCAGAATTTATCGAAAGATGTCTATCAGGATGCTAGAACGCAGATGGAAGAAAAGATGTCTCAGATATTGGCGGAGATGACTCAGGGAAAATATGACAGAATTGGTCTGGATGAGCAGATGAAGCTTGTTCTGGAGAAAGACGGACAGACGCTGCAGCCATGGCAGCTCAGCCAAGGCGTGATGGAACAGATGTATATTGCACTGAGGATGGGAGCTGGCGGTATTTTTACCCGTGAGGAATCCATGCCTATCATTTTGGATGAAGTGTTTGCTGCGTTCGACGAGAAGCGTCTGGAATCGGCGCTCAAGTGGCTAAGCGGACAAAAAGGGCAGATTTTCCTCTTTACCTGCCAGCGAAGGGAGATGGAGATTCTTGAGCGGAATCACATTTCTTACGGAAAGATTATGCTTAGCAGATAGGAAAGGCTATGAGTGATAAGAAAAAGCAGAAACATAAGAAAAAAAAGAAATACCGTGTATTCTGGTTTTTTGCCAAATTTCAGATTTTGCTGCTGCTGTTGGTGGCAGTGGCAGTAGGCTGGTATTATTTCGGCGGCTATGCCCAGACGGTCAGTAAGCTGCAGAAGGAAGCAAAGCAGCTGGTGCGGGCTTCCAATGAGGGTACTTTTCGTTCGGTAGAGACCAGCCTTGTTTACGATGCCAATGGAACGTTAGTCTCCACACTGAAAGGCGAAAAAGACGTATATTATCTGGAATATGATAATATACCGGCCTATGCGGCTGCCGCCATGGTGAGCATTGAGGATAAGAAATTTTACAGCCACAATGGCATTGACGTTAAGGCTATCCTGCGCGCTGCCAAGGCAATGATTCAAAACGGTAAAGTCACGCAGGGCGGCAGTACGATTACTCAGCAGCTTGCGAGAAATATTTTCCTTAATCAGGATGTCAAATGGGAGCGCAAAATTGAAGAAATGTTCATTGCTGTGGAATTGGAAAAAATTTACAGCAAGAATAAAATTATGGAATTTTATCTGAACAATATTTATTTTGGCAATGGCTATTATGGGATACAGGCGGCAAGTAAAGGGTATTTTAATACGGATGTAAATGACCTGAATTTGTCGCAGATTGCATTTTTGTGCGCGATTCCCAATAATCCTTCGCTGTATGACCCGGTACAGCATCTCGATAACACGATAAAACGCCGGGACAGAATATTGAATCAGATGCAGGCGGACGGCAAGATTAAGGATGATACCTGTGAGGAGGCAAAGGCGGAGGATATCGTTTTAAACCGTCCGCAGAAGACGAAAAGTGATTATGTGGAGACATACACCTATAACTGTGCCATTCGTGAACTGATGAAGCAGCAGGGATTTAAATTCAAGACTGAATTTGACACGGAAAAAGACCGTATGAAGTATGAGGAGGAGTATGACCTAATGTACAGCGAATGCCAGAAGAGCCTGTACACGCAAGGTTACCGAATTTACACTTCTATTGACCTGAATATGCAGCAGGAGCTGCAGGCATCAGTGGATAATGGGCTGGCGGAGTTTACGGAGCAGAATGAGGAAGGGATTTTCACGCTGCAGGCAGCGGCAGTTTGTGTGGATAATCGTACTGGATATGTGAAGGCAATTGTGGGCGGCAGGAATCAGGATCTGCCTGGATATACGTTAAATCGTGCTTATCAGAGTTTTCGTCAACCGGGAAGTTCGATTAAACCGCTGATTGTTTATACTCCGGCGTTGGAGCAAAGATACACGCCGGACACGATAGTGGAGGACGTCAAGACAGAGGATGGACCAGCCAATGCCGGCGGCGGTTATGAGGGCAGCATTCCCTTGCGCTATGCGGTGCAGACGTCAAAAAATACCGTTGCCTGGAATCTGTTGGAGGAGCTTACCCCGCAGGTGGGGCTTTCCTACCTGAAAGAGATGAATTTTTCCCGGATAGACCAGCAGGACATGCGTCCTACCAGCGCTCTGGGAGGATTTACAAACGGCGTGTCTTCCGTAGAGATGGCTTCAGCTTATGCGGCTTTGCAAAATGACGGCAAGTTCCGGGAGCCTACCTGTATCGCCAGAATTACTGATGCGCAGGACAACGTTATTTTAGAAACGAAGAACGAAGAAAAAGAAATATATAAAGTCAATGCGGCGCGTATGATGACAGATATGCTGGTTTCCGTTGTGCAGTCAGGCACCGGGCGCGGGCTTGCGCTGACCAACATGCCTTGCGCGGGTAAGACAGGAACGACCAACGACAATAAGGACGGCTGGTTCGTAGGCTATACCGGATATTACACTACCAGTGTGTGGGTGGGCTATGATATGCCCAAAGAACTGCCGGGACTGACTGGTTCCAGCTACCCGGGAAGAATCTGGAAGAGCTTTATGGAACAGATCCATGCGGGGCTTGAACCCATTGATTTCCTGCCTTATATAGACGAAAATGATTATGATTACAATGTGATTACGCCTGAGACAGGGGAGCCTGCGGAGGAGGTGCCAGGGCAGTAAATGGGTATGAATGTATGATTTAGTAAGAATAAGAGTATTGACAAACGGATATACCTTGTATATACTACAATAAAGGTATATCCGTTGTATATACTAACGAGAGAAGGAAAATGAACATGGATACGAATATGATGGTGAAAGAACAAACGAATGGGATTCAAAGCACATTTACAACGCAAACAGTAATCAGGAGGTGGGGAAACAGCCAGGGAATCAGATTGTCTAAAGAAATGCTCGCACAAATGGGTTTAAAAGAAGACGATACTATAGGGATAAGCATATACGACGGAAAAATGACTATTGAAAAAGTCAATAAGCCCAAATACCTTAATTTACAAGAAAGGTTGGAAGCATTCTACAAAAGACCGATTGATGAAATTTATGTCGAAAGCGCGCAAGAGGTTGATGTAGGTGGTCCGGTAGGAAATGAGCGGTGGTAACTTATAAACAAGGCGATATTATTATTATGGATTTTACCCCCCAACAGGGTCATGAACAGAGCGGAAGAAGACCGGCAGTTGTCCTCAGTAATGATATTTTGAATCAGCATAGTTCTCTGGCGTTTGTGTGTCCGATTACGAACACCAATAAAAACCATCCTTTTCATATTGAATTGGATGAACGGACGCAGACGACAGGAGTAATATTATGTGACCAGGCAAAAATGTTGGATGTAAAGGCACGGAATGCTCAATATAAGGAGGAATGTCCGCAAGATATTTGGAATGAAGCAAAGGACTTGATTATCAGTTTTATGTAAGGAATGACGGAGGCTATTGTTCTCGCATAAGATAAAAACAGCCGCACCTATAGCATTTGCCTATAGGTGCGGCTGTTCGCCTGTATTTTGTTAGAGATTCTCATTTTTCAGCGTATCAATCGTATTCTCGTTGCGAATCTTCCTCATGGAATAGAGCATAGTGGCAAATACCACGAGGAATACGCTGCCAACAGCAATCGCGATGCTGTGCCAGGGGATGAAGAAAGCGATTTCCAACCCTTGCCCGATGGCGCTGCAAATCAGCCAAGTCATCACAAAGGAGACCGGCAGGCCATAGAGAAGTCCCTTAAATCCATAGAGAAGGCATTCAAAGTCCATCATTTTGGAGAAAGCTTTCGGCGTCATGCCGATGGATTTGAGCATGGCAAATTCCCTCCGGCGCAGGCTGATGTTGGTGGAAATGGTGTTAAACACATTTGCCGCGGCAATCAGGGAAATCAAAATGATAAACCCATAGGAAAATATATTGATGACAGTAACCATGGCGCGGCTGCGCTCCACGGAGGCAGCGTAGTCGACAAGGTTGGAGGTGGAGAATCCTTTCTTCATCAGCAGTTTTGTCATGTAGGCGGAACTGTCCGTGGTTTTATGATCCTGGCACTTAAAAAATAAGTCCACGTTAGTGTTCTCGCTGAGCGGCATATCATTAATCTGATAATAACTAATGTCTTCTTCCAGTCCGCTGAAAACATAATCCAGCATACTGTAGGGGTAGAACAGCCGTATGGTTTCATTCTCATCGGCAAAGAAATCCGGTGCCTGCTGTACGGTTGCCCCTATCTCGAGAGGGAGCGGAAAGCAGGATTCCTCCCTTGTGAAAGTAACAATCTCGTCATCGGCAGCCTGATGGTAAAAATCGCAGACAGGGACGCCGTCTTCCCTGCGGTATGACCCGCCGTAGTCATAATTTTCCCTCTCCCTGGTAAGATAAACGTTTATCTCGTTCAGGCTATCATCTTTGAATGCCGGAAAACTGAAATATTTCTTCAAAGAACCAGAATATAGGCGCAGGGAATCAGCAGCGACAGCTTTGGGTGCTTCCTTGTTGAAGTATTCGTCTTCCGGGAGATTTAATTTCTGCAGGTAAGCGCGGAAGTCTTTATCCGCAAGGAAAAGCAGCATAATATCCATGTCGGTTTCCTCATATTCTTCATACGTTTCCTCCCGCTCTTCCACTTCCTTTTTCATATAATCCCGCAGCTTGGGATTAAGCCTGGCAGTTTCCACAGGACAGCTAAAATATAGCCGGGCGGCATAAGTAGAATCTGTGACCTCCGCCGTTCCTGACAGTTCGGCAAGCAGAGAATCCGGCGTCTCGTCCTGGTCTGGGTGGAGCATATAAGCTAAATCGTAATCATTGTCGTTCAGCACGGTTCCGGCGGACAGCGAAAGGTATGCGCAGAAACTGCTCGCAGAGATAAACAGCACAACGCTCAGGAAAAGCGAGATAACCGTTGCCCGGTATTTTCTGCGGTTGCGTTTGTAATTCTTGGTGGCAAGCATACCCTCAAAGCCGAAAAGTTTCTGTGTCAGCCGCGAAGTCTTTACTTTCTTAGAGCGGATGGAAATGTCATTGCTCTGGCGGATAGCGTCGATGGCAGATTTTTTCATGGCGCGCCTTGCCGGAATGTAGGCGGAAATAATTACTGTCAGCAGCGAGACCGCAATGGCGATGGCGAGCGCACCGAAAGAGGGATGCAGGCGCAGGGCGACATTTTTGGCAGGTCCCAAAATCATGGAAAGCCGCATTATTTGATAGCCGCCGGTAGAGGAATCCCACAGAACGCTTGTTATCATATCCTGCACGAAATAGAAGGTGATGCCAATACCCACAAGCCCCGATAAAATTCCGAGAGGGATGCCGATGACGCTTAAAAATAACGACTCAAAGATTACGCTTCCGGTAAGCTGCTTCTTGGTTGCTCCAATGGAAGCCAGCAGACCGAATTGTTTTGTACGTTCACTGACGGAAATGGAAAAAGCATTGTAAATCAGCGAGATAGAGCCGAACATGATAATGAGGATTAGCAATGCTCCCAGATTGTTCATTACGCGGTTATAAGAGGATTCGCCGGAATAGCCGTAGATTCTCAATAAATCATAATTCAGTTCCCAGGCGATGTCTTCGTACTCCATAAACATCTGCTGAATGTTTGCTCCTGTCCGTCTGCCGGGCGCAGTTCGCAGATATAGGCTGTAAGTGTGTTCGCTGCTTTGTTCGCCGATGGTCAGCGCCGTATAGCCAGGCGCCTGGTATGCCTCGTAGTTGGGGCGCTCATAGATGCCGACCACAGTATAATGATAATTTTTCTTGGAAACCAGACGTTCTGTGAGGGCAGATACGACCTTGCCATTTTGCAGGGAATCTTCCTCCCCATCGTTGTAGGAATCCTCATTTGTCAGCGTGTCTCCAAAATTGTTGACGCGTGTGCCCAAGTCGAGGGAAAGCGTATCGCCCACCTGCCAGTCGATGCCGCCGTTGTAGCTCAGGTGCTCCGGCAGCAGGATTTCGCTGCTGTTTTCCGGGAGCCTGCCTTCCAGGAGATGAACGGGCATCATATCTGTGAAATCCTCCTCAATACCGAAGACGCACAGGTAAGGTTTGGCATCATTTTTGGAATCTTTTAAATCTGCAAATCCGAACAGTTCCATGGCGACGGCTTTTTTTGTGCGGGAATCGGAAGACAGCTGTTCTCTTTGGGCATCAGACAAGCCATATGCCGCGCCGTACCAGTTCCCCCCGGTGTAGATAGTGGAATTGACCAGGTAATTCCTGAGCGAGGAAATACTGGTGGTTACGGCGGTGAACATTGCCGCTGAGAGAATCATGCCCACAATCGTCACCAGTGTGCGTGTGCGGTTTTCCTTTAAATATCTGAGTGTGACTTTATGAAAAATATTCATGAACGAATCACCTCATCTCTGACAATTTTTCCATCCTCAAGGGCAAGGATGCGGTTTGCCTGCAGGGCAATATTTTCATCGTGGGTGATGACAATCAGGGTCTGCTTGTATTTCTCATTGGAATATTTGAGCAGCTCCACGATTTCCTGGCTGTTCTTGGAATCCAGGTTTCCGGTGGGCTCGTCGGCGAGCACTACGGCGGGAGCGTTCATCAAAGCCCTGCCGATGGAGACGCGCTGCTGCTGGCCGCCGGAGAGCTGGTTGGGCAGATGCCCTTCCCGCCCCTTGAGTGAGAGGATGCCAAGCAGTTCCTGCAGACGTTCTTCGTTGACGGGTCTTCCGTCCATAAGCACGGGCAGCGTCATATTTTCGGTTACATTCAGGACGGGAATCAGGTTGTAGAATTGGTAAATCAGCCCAACCTGCCGTCTGCGGAAAATGGCAAGCTGGCTCTCATTCTGTGCATAGACGTCCGTGCCTTCCATATAGACTTTGCCGGAGGTCGGGATGTCCACGCCGCCCAGGACATGCAGCAAGGTAGATTTACCGGAGCCGGACGGTCCGATAATGGCAAGAAATTCCCCTTTCTTCACAGTGAAAGACACGTCATTCAAGGCTTTGACCTGGTTTTCCCCGGTACCATAGACTTTTGTTAAATGTTCTGCTTTTAAAATTTCCATGATAATAACTCCTTATGTTATGATAGCTAAAGTATATCCATCTATGGTGACGCTGCGGTGACTGGAAAGTGACAGTTTTGTCATGTATGATAGTTTCTGTAAAATTTTATCACAAATTTTGCGCCGCCCTCTGGACGGTTTTCTGCTTTAAGGGTGCCATTCTGCTGTGTAACAATCATTCTTGCCAGGGCGAGTCCGATGCCTATGCTGTTTTTAGAGGCATTTTTTCCTTTATAGAAACGCTCAAAAAGGTGAGGCAGGTCTTCCCTGTCAAAACCAGGACCGTTGTCTTCGATGACGATTTCGGTGAAAATGGCGTTCTGTGAAAAAGTTACCTGAATCTGACCGCCAATCGGCGTATGCTCCATACAGTTCTTTAAAATATTTAAGACGGCTTCTGTGGACCAGGCGAAATCGCCGTAAAATTGAGGGGGATGCCCCTGTTTATTAATCTCGGCAGTATTTGAATGTTCATGCAGCTGTTCAGCAGAGAAGTTATCTGCGGTCTGTTGTCTTAGTTCTGCAGGCATGATATCCAAGGTCTGCTCCCTCAGTTCCATGGGGATTAGCAGCGGTTCCGCCGCCTGCCTGATTAATTCTGTGACCAGAACCGGCTTAGATTTAAAAGTGACAGTTCCGGCATCCATTTTTGACATTTTCAGTAAAGATTCCACCAACCAGTCAATGCGTGACAGGAGCTGTGTAAGTTCACGCAAGAGCTGTCTGCGGCGGTCAGAGGGCAGTTCCTGTTCCATCAAAAGGGAGAGAATCAGGTTAGATGAAGTCAGAGGGGAACGAATTTGGTGAGATATATCGGCCATCGAATCTGCGAGAAATTGTTTGTCATGGGCAAGAGCCGTTGCTTGTTCACTCAGGCGCAGCGTCATTTTGGACAGTTCACTTTCTAATATAGAAAGTTCCCCTTCATGATACCTTTGAAATTCTATGGGCGTATTGTTGTGGAGCATGGAATCCAGTTCCAGGCTTAACTGTTTCAGCTTGCGGTAACGTCTGACAGTAAAGAGATAATGTATGAGCATATAAATGACAGAAAATAGCAGCAGACAAAGGGCGGTGTATATATCATGGAGCCAGCCCATTGTCACTGCAAGTATGGCAAGAACAAGTTGGAGAAGCAGGCTTTTTTTGATTTCAGGATTGCGTATTATATTCATAATCAGTCTCCCATTTTATAGCCCAGCCCGCGGACCGTTTTAATCAGCAGGGGATTCTGGGGTTCTTCTTCGATTTTCTCGCGTAGGCGTTTGATATAGACGGTCAGGGTATTGTCGTTGACAAATTCCCCGGCAATGTCCCACAGCGCTTCTAACAGCTTTGCGCGGGATAGGACAATGCCCTGGTTGCTGAGGAAATATAACAGCAGACGGTACTCCAGCGCTGAGAGTGTAATCTCCTGCCCGTCTTTACGGACAGTTGCCTTTACAACGTCAGCGCTGAGATTTTTATACTCCAGAAGGGTATTAGCTTTGCCATATCGGCGTAAAATATTATGGATGCGTGAGACAAGTTCCCTTGGACGGAAGGGCTTGGAAATGTAATCATCCGCGCCCAAATCAAGCCCGGTTACCACGCTGTACTCATCCCCGGAGGCAGTCAGGAAAATGATGGGCAGGTTGGTGGTGGATTTGGCAGCGCGGCAGACAGCAAATCCATTGCCTTCGGCAAGTGAGACATCTAAAAGGATTAAATCAAAATTTGCTGCGGATTCTTCCAACAGCGCGAGCGCCTTGCCCTGTCCATCGACAGATGTGATGGAGAAGCCTTCTTTCTGTAAAAATTCAGTTAAATTTGTGACAATGCTCTTGTCGTCTTCGACCAGCAGGATATGTGCCATAAGGTACTCCTCTCTACGTAGATTTGTTATATGTTATCTTACCATTTGGGCGGGGGGGCTTGCAAGATTGGATTTATGGGTAATGGATGTCAATTTTCAGATTATTCTTATTTGTATAAAATATTTATATATTGCTGGGGCTGCATATACCCAAAACAAACAATTCAGGGACGTTTTTAGCGTAGGCAAAATCCACTGCTTACAAAAACCTGACACGAAGGTTTTCCTGAGTGGCCTGGTTGCAGTTAGCAGTTAGTTTGCCAAAGCGTTGTCCCGTTTGTGTGGGTATATGTAGCCTAGGCAATATGGAAATATGTATAAATGTAAGGATAATATGGAAAGTGGCTTCCGTGATTTGTAGGTAATGGTACTTGTTAAGGGAAGAAAAATATGATACCATCAAGTAAACAGGCAAGCCATGAAAGAAAATGTGTAATTGAGAAGGAGAAACAAGACAATGAAAAAATATGGGTTTGGAGTTGATATCGGCGGGACAACCTGTAAGCTGGGGCTGTTTGAGACAGCAGGAACTCTCCTGGAAAAATGGGAAATCCCCACGGATATCAGTAATGAGGGTGAAAACATTCTCCCCAATATTGCGAAATCTTTGAACGAGAAGATGCAAGAGCAGATTATTCAGAAGGATGATATTGAGGGAATCGGCATTGGCCTTCCTGGACCAGTGCGACGCGACGGCGTGGTTCCTGCATGCGTTAATCTTGGATGGAAGAATATAAACGTCGCCAAAGAGCTGGAAGCGCTGATGCCTGGTTTCAAGGTAAAGGCGGCGAACGATGCCAATGTGGCAGCTCTGGGAGAAATGTGGCAGGGCGGCGGCAGAGGCTGTAAGAATATGGTGATGGTGACGTTGGGCACCGGCGTAGGCTGTGGGATTATCATTGACGGAGAGATTGTGCCGGGCAGCAATGGCGCCGGCGGAGAGATTGGGCATATGACGGTTAACAGGCATGAGACAGTTCCCTGTAACTGCGGCAGGAAAGGCTGCCTGGAGCAGTATGCTTCTGCAACCGGAATCGTGCGTTTGGCGAGGGAGCATCTTGCCAAAGAGCATGAGAGTTCTTTGTTGGAAGAGATTGGTGAGATATCAGCCAAGGCGGTATTTGATGTATATAAGGATGGAGATGATAAGACTGCGGAGGCAATTGTTGAAGAATTTGCCCAGATTTTGGGAAATGCGCTGAGCAACCTTGCCTGTGTGTTAGACCCCGAAGTTTTTGTTATTGGCGGCGGCGTGTCCAAGGCAGGAAAACCATTGCTGGATGCAGTGGAGAAGTACTACAGGAAAGCGGCGTTTTCTTCCTGTGATTCAATCCGCTTTGCGCTTGCAGCGCTTGGCAATGATGCCGGAATGTATGGCTGTGTAAAATTGATTTTGGAATAGTATAATTTCTCTGGGAAACAGCTAACAGCGCCTTTACCCGAACAGGGTGAAGGCGCTGTCAGTTGTCAATAGAGTTCCGTTGTAATTTAATGGCATTATTGTTGTTACAGTTCATTGTCAGGTTTCGCTTGGTAAGGATTCCGGCAGCGGGCGTTTTTTGGCAGAATAGTTCTCTGCTGTAATTTTAATTACATTGACGATGGATACAAGTTTCTCATTGAAGGTAAAATCCTTTCCTGTCTGACTCTTCATGAGGATGGACATACCAAGCTGTTTCTCTTGTGTGTCCGTGACAATCTCTGCTTTTCCCATGCCCATGATACTTCGGTAGGACATGCCATACTGGCAGGCAACTTTGCCCTCGAAAGGAATGGCATCGCATTCCATGGCAAAGGAAACTTTGGGATTTTTGCGTATAATCTCATATTTATAGCCCTCTGTGGCTCCATGGAGGTAGAAAATCAGCGTATCATCCTCAAAAATATAGCCGAAATTTAAGGGTACCACATAAGGCTGCCCATCGTCGCTCAAGCCTAAATGCAAAATTTTGCAGCTATCTAAGATGGAGCATATTTCCTGTACATCGGTAATTTCTCTTTCACGTTTTCTCATAAGTGTGTCTCCTCCCAAACAATACTGAACTTATTATACGCTCAGACTAAGAACTTCGCAAGAGAAGCTGTTAATTTTGGCTACAGAGAACAACGATTCTTCTGGGTGTGGTCTGGGGCGGGATACTTCTGGTGGTAACGGAATAGTAAACCAGCAGAAAATTTCCACCAGGCGGACAGGAAAAGCGCTGTCCATTGAGGGTGAGAACTTCTGTATTGCGTGCAATATTCAGGCGCAGTGAGTTATCAGCAGCAGTGAGATTCCTGCGGAAGAAATTCAGCGTTACAGTCTCATCGTTTCTCATGGGTGCAATGATTTGCGCCTGGAATTGCGGCGGATAAATCAAGGGAACCGGAAGGCTGCCATCGTAAAAGACGGTTACCGGCATACCTGTACGCAGCTGAGTGTTCCCTACAACTGCGGTGTCTGGAGAAAGCACAAAGTTGTTGATGCCGTTGGGCGTATTTACGGTAACCATCTGGTTACAGCAGTTTCCGGGTGTCTGGGAAATGTTGCGGATAATACCAGTTACAGGTATCAGATTTTGATAATTCATGACTAGATCCTTTTTCTTTTCTTTCTCTAGCATATGCTGAAAACTTCATTTGTTACAAATTACCAAAAGCAGCGTCGAATCCTGATGTTTTTTGGAATTAATTGCCATGTCGAGTCTTGTAAAATCTTTATCTATATGATAAAATTTATCTGTTAAATTTTGAGGATTTGTATAATGAAGGTATGAAGTTTGGAGGAGTGAGTTATGCAGCTTGACATTTTAAAAAACGAGGAAAAAAGAACAAATTTTGTAATGCTATTGTTTTATGCCGTAATTCCGCCTGTTGCGTTTCTGTATGTGCTGTTATTTAATGGAGGCGCCTGGAAGGACAGCATAGTCCTGTTGATGGCGCTGGCAGGATTGCTGGTGAAATTGTTGGAGAAGCCGCTTGGCAAGAATGCGAAGTATTTATATGTCTCTATTTTGCCGGTATTTGGAGCAGTAACGATTATCATGGGAACGCCGGGGGCTTTTGGTGCAATGGCGGAGGCTTATTTTTTAATTTTATTTCTGGCAGTTTCATATTATGATTTGTCGACAATCGTTGTTTATTCTGTAGTTCTTATCGTCTCAAACGCAGCTGGGTTGATACTGTTTCCCGATGCGTATCTGTGTATGTATACATTGTCTATCTGGATATTTATCATGATGGTATATGCGTTGGCGGTTTTGGCGGCAGTGATGATTGTCACGAGGGCGCGCGCCTTGTTTGATACGGTGCAGACCAAGGAGTCAGAGGCAGAAGAAATACTGGGCAATGTACGTCAGGCATTTATGGGAATTCAGGAATCTACAGAGAACATCCATACTTCGCTCAGCGGGTTTGGGCAGAGTACGCAGGAGATTGCGGATTCTACGGAGGAGATTTCAGCCAGTGCAGAGAAGCAGATAGAGGAAGTCAATGGGAGTATTGAGATTTTCAATACTCTGAATGAGAAGATTGAAGCCTCCGAGGAACAAGTCGACGTTACGATGAAGAATATGAGACAGCTGAAAGAAAAGAATGATGAGGGAATCAATTCTATTTCTCAATTGTCCAAGAAATTTGACGATAATATCCAGGCGACCAAGGAGGCTGCGGAAGGCGTTGCCACCCTCACTCAGAAGTCAAGCCTGATTGCGGGGATTGTGGATAGTATCGACCAGATTGCACAGCAGACCAATCTGCTGGCATTGAATGCGGCGATTGAAGCGGCGAGAGCCGGGGAAGCAGGCAAAGGGTTTGCCGTAGTTGCCAATGAGATTAACTCGTTATCCATGGAATCCTCTCAGGCGACAAAGGAGATTGACACTATCTTAAAAGATATTATAGAAACGGTAGAGGCGACCAATAAGATTATGGACAGGAATGGTTTGACAGTCAAAGAATCTTATGACCAGTTAAATGATACGGTGAAGATTTTTGAGACTATGATAGAGTCTTCCGAAGAGGTGCTTTCTGTCATTGAAGTTCTGCGACATGAGCTGTCCAATATCATAGATATCAAGGAATCGTTACTGGAGTCCATGAACAGATTGGAGATGATTTCTGAGAAGTCTGCGGAGACTACAACGGAAATCAGCGTATCAACGGGAGAGCAGGTATCCGGCGTTGAGAATATCCTCAAATCGTTGGAGAAAGTTCAGGATGGAATTGAGCGGCTTGGCGGAGTGCTCAAGGACTGATAAACAGTATATGCCCAGTCATCCTGCCTGAAAAATTGCCAGGGAAGGTGGGTAAACTGTAAATACTATAAAGCTGATTGTCAGAAGAAGGACAAGCAGCCAGGGGAGAAGAGCGCTTCTCCTTGTATGGGGAGACAGTTTTTGGCAGCGTGAAGTTACGAGACATACAATGGCAAAAGCCAGAATCACACTGATATAAAATATTAAGATATCAATTGAGATATAAGTTCTGCCCAGAATTCCAGAGTACGTGTAAAAGAGCAGTGGAATGGCAAGAGTTCCTGCCAGAATTCCCAGGGGATAGGAAAAAGAGAGGCAGGGATAATCCTGTATCAGCCGCGGGCAGACAAAAATCCCATAGAAAAGCATGGGGAAAAACAACAGTTTCATATGTTCCCAGATGGATTCACTTATCGGCGTAAAAAGTCCCACCAGAAAATTGCCGTTAGACCATTCGTAGGTGAAATGTGCAAGCGTGCCTGCAATGGAAGTAAATAAGATGCCGATAATTGCGGTCAGCAAAAACTTTTTTTGCATAGTCAGTTCCTTTCCTGCGGTTTTGGAGACGTAATATATAGAAGTATATGCAAAAAAGGAAAAAATATAAGCAGCTTTGGCGTTGCCGCTGAAGCTGCTTATTTTTCTGAAATCAGGCGTTTGACCTGAGCTAACGCCAAGGAGACAGGGGGCAATGCAATAAGGATTAAAGTGATAACGGCTTCCGCGCCCAGATAAGAGCCATTGTATACCAGTGAGTAGAGCGGAGCAGCCATATTATCGGGCGCGTAGGCAGCAAAGAAGATTACGCCGGAAAGGAAGGAGAAAAAGAAGCGTCCCAATACGCCCACCAGATAACCGATGATAAGGCCGTGTTTCTGCTTATAAAAGAATCCAGACAGACCCAGAGCGCCGAATGCCAGCGGATAATCTGTAAGCATTTGGGGGATGGTATAGAAAATGGGTTCTATCATAAATTGCAGAAGTCCATAGGCAACACCTGTTATCAGTCCTGTAGAAGGACCAAACCAGTACCCAATCAGGACAATAAACAGCATACTCATCAAGGTGACTGAGCCGCCCATGGGCATTTCAATTATCTTAATCATAGATGCAACCTGGGCAAGGGCGATGGCGGCAGCGGAAAATACAAGCCGTTTTGTGGTATTATTCATAGGTAGAATCCTCCGTAAAAATAATCTTGATTTATTTGCAGTCTTATTGTAGCGTTTGCGGTTCTCCTTGTCAATTGTATGATTATTTTATCACGTTGTCTCAATAAAGTACTAGAGAATTAAAGAAAATTCTTGCAAAATCGGAAAAATAATATTAAAATGTACTTTGACAACGAAAGTATGAATGTAAAGGAGAATGAAAGATGAGCTATGTAGATGAGGTATTAGAGCGCGTAATCGCAAAGAATCCGGCAGAGCCTGAATTTCATCAGGCAGTGAAAGAAGTATTAGAGTCTTTGAGACCGGTGATTGAAGCCAACGAAGAGAAGTATCGCAAAGAAGCATTGTTAGAGCGTCTGACCGAGCCGGACAGGCAGTTCAAATTCCGTGTACCATGGGTAGATGATAAGGGACAGGTTCAGGTGAATACCGGATACCGCGTACAGTTCAATAACAGCATTGGACCGTACAAGGGAGGACTGAGATTACATCCGTCCGTAAACCTTGGCATTATCAAATTCCTGGGATTTGAGCAGATTTTCAAGAACTCCCTGACGGGGCTTCCAATTGGCGGCGGCAAGGGCGGCTCCGATTTTGACCCCAAGGGCAAATCTGACCGTGAGGTTATGGCGTTCTGCCAGAGCTTCATGACAGAGCTCTGCAAATATATTGGAGCAGATACGGACGTTCCGGCAGGAGATATCGGAACTGGCGCAAGGGAAATCGGCTACATGTTCGGACAGTATAAGAAAATTAAGAGCGTCTATGAGGGCGTGTTGACTGGAAAAGGGCTTTCTTACGGCGGCTCCCTGGCACGTACCGAGGCTACCGGCTATGGTCTGTTATATCTGACAGAAGAGATGATGAAATGCAACGGTCATGACATGAAGGACAAGGTTGTATGTATCTCCGGTTCTGGTAACGTGGCAATCTATGCAACCCAGAAAGCACAGCAGCTTGGCGCTAAGGTTGTGACTGTCAGCGATTCTACCGGATGGGTATATGATGCGGAAGGTATTGACGTTGCATTGTTAAAGGAAGTAAAAGAAGTGAAACGTGCACGTCTGACAGAGTATGCGGCAGCGAGACCGAGCGCGGAGTACCATGAGGGACGCGGCGTATGGTCTGTGAAATGCGACATTGCACTTCCCTGTGCTACCCAGAATGAGCTTCTGCTTGAGGATGCGAAACAGTTGGTGGCAAATGGATGTCTTGCAGTAGCAGAAGGCGCAAACATGCCTACAACTTTAGAGGCAACAGAGTACTTACAGCAGAATAAAGTACTGTTCGCTCCTGGTAAAGCGGCAAACGCCGGCGGCGTGGCAACTTCCGCGTTGGAGATGAGTCAGAATTCCGAGCGTTTGAGCTGGACATTTGAGGAAGTGGACGGCAAGCTTAAAGATATCATGGTAAATATCTTCCATAATTTGGATGACGCAGCAAAGCGTTATGGCAAAGAGGGAGACTATGTGACTGGCGCTAATATTGCTGGATTTGAGAAAGTGGCAGAGGCAATGATTGCCCAGGGCGTTTGCTAATTACTGCCGATAATTATAAGAAAGAGGCTTTCGCATTAAGATTAGGCTTATTGCGGCAGTCTCTTTTCTTAATTTTAAGGGGAACAAATCTATGAAAAGAAGAATTCTGATTGTTGATGATGATGAAGATTTATCTTTTATTATCAGTGAAATGCTGGAAAACCATGGCTACTGCGTGAGCTGCGCTGAGAGCGGCGAGACAGCTTTTGCGAAGCTTGCCGACGACACGTTTCATTTACTGCTGCTGGATATTAATTTGCCAGGGACGACAGGGTTTGAACTTTGTCAGGAGCTGCGCAAAGTCTCAAATGTGCCGGTAATTTTTGCAAGTGCGAGGACCAGTGAGACGGACCGTATCACTGGATTTGACATTGGCGGCGATGATTATCTGCCTAAGCCATATTCCATGAAAGAATTGCTGTCAAGGGTAAATGCGCTGATACGCCGGGCATATGGATTCTCAGAAGAAGAAAAGATAGTAATTTTCGGGGATGTTTCCGTCAATATCACTGCACGGACAGTGACCAAAAATGGCAAACCAATTTCTTTATCGCTGCGTGAATTTGATTTGTTATCTTATCTTTGCAAGCATAAAAATACGGCAGTTGCCAAGGAGAAGATTCTCAACGATGTCTGGGGCGCATTTTCCCTGGTGGAACCTTCCACGCTGACCGTGCATATTCGCTGGCTGCGGGAAAAATTAGAGGATAATCCGGCAAAACCTGTGTATATTAAGACAGTTTATAAGGTGGGATATATGTTGGAGGATGGCGAATGAAAAGTAAAATTTTGAAAGTGACAATTATATTTTCACTGGCAGTTGTGCTGCTTTCAGGGTGGTTTTATTACTTAGCCAAAGGTGTGGACGCACAGGAACAGAAATCAACGTATATCGTTGCGCTGAATGAGATTCGTTTGCTGATTAAAAATGGCGATAACAGACAGGCGCAAGAAAAAATCACCGCTTTGCAGGAAGACATGCGTCTCTCTCATGAGCAGGAGAACGGTGTCATTTTTATACCAGTGATATGCTTTGTCAGCGTGCTGTTTTTTATAGTTGCTTTTGGCTATATTTATCTGGCAATTTTAAGACCTTTTGATAAGATGAAAGAGTTTGCAGTTAAAATATCTGCGGGGAATTTTAACTTGCCGCTGCAATACCAGCGTTCTAATTATTTTGGGGAATTCACCTGGGCCTTTGACAGTATGAGAAGAGAAATTACAAAGGCAAGAGTCTCAGAAAGAGAAGCCATAGACAATAACAAGACCGTGATTGCCACGCTTTCCCATGATATCAAAACGCCGATTGCTTCAATCCGGGCTTATGCGGAAGGGTTGGGCGCATCAATGGACAGCTCCTATGAAAAAAGGGAGAGGTATGTAAGCGTGATTTTAAAAAAATGCGATGAGGTGTCACGTCTGACGGATGATTTGCTTCTTCACTCTATCTCTGATTTGGAGAAACTGAAAATAATGCCGGAAAAAATGGAAATCTGTTCCTTTCTGGAGGACATTATATGGGAGATTTCTTCTTCACACGCTGACGTAACCTTTCGTAAGGCAGATTTTACAGCTTTTGTCAATGCAGACAGAAACCGCCTCACCCAGATTGCGGAGAATGTCATCAATAATGCCAGAAAATATGCCGGAAGCGATATGGATGTGTTCCTCACCAGAGAGGATGGCAGGATTGCCCTGCATTTCCGGGATTATGGCAGCGGTATACCGGATGAGGATATGCCGTTTATCTTTGGCAAATTTTACAGGGGCAGCAATTGCGGGGATGAACAAGGCTCAGGATTAGGACTGTATATTGTCAAATATATTACGGAGAAAATGGGCGGCAGTGTGACGCTTGCAAATCACAGCGCGGGACTGGAAGTTGTGGTAACCTTGCCGGAGTGCAGGTCATAAGGGATAGTGTCATAATTGCAGATATGTAACCAGGACGCTTTAAACGTCCCGATTTTTCCGGGCCATAGGGTAGCCGTTTCCCTGGAGGTCGGTGGTGATATCGTTAAGATGCTGTTTTTTGGAAGGCTTTTTCCGCTCATTAATAATGCCTCCTTCCCATGCGCCTTTTGGCGTTGTGTAAATGGTTTTATCTTTGTCGGTTGCTTTCATTAGTTTCCTCCTAAATTTTGATAGAATTAGTATAACCGGAAAATAGTGAATTAATTCTCAAAAAACTTTATTTTCAGGCATTTCCAGAAATATATGCTTAAGGACTTCTTAATATTTTTGGGGATAAAATGGGCTTATAACAGGAAAGGAGCTGAATGGAGGAATGAAACAGACTATTTTGTCAGCAAAAGATGTATGTAAAAGTTTTGCGCACAATGGCGGGCAGCTGCATATATTATCCCATGTGGAGCTTGATTTATATGAGGGTGAGTTTACAGTAATTATGGGCGCCAGCGGTTCCGGGAAATCTACGCTGCTGTATGCACTGAGCGGAATGGACCGTGCAACCGCCGGTGAGGTACTCTATGATGGTAATGATATCGTAAAGATGAAAGAAAAAGAGCTGGCAAAGCTGCGTTATAGCGATTTTGGATTTATTTTCCAGCAGATGCATTTGGTAAGCAACCTTACGCTTTTTGAAAACGTGGTCGTTCCAGGGTATCTTAATAAAAGAAAATCTGCAGGCAAGGTCAAAAACCGGGCGGAACAATTGTTAGAAAAGATGTCTCTCTCTCAGATTAAAACGCATCTGCCGTCACAGGTCTCAGGCGGGGAACAACAGCGCTGCGCTGTGGCGCGGGCAGTCATCAATGAACCTAAGATGCTTTTTGCAGATGAGCCTACGGGCGCTTTAAACCGCAAAAATACGAGGGACGTCCTTGACCTGCTGACAGAACTGAACCGTGAGGGGCAGAGTGTGCTGATGGTCACTCATGACCTGCGGGCTGCACTTCGGGGGAATCGGATTCTCTATCTTGAAGACGGCAAAATCATCGGTGAACTGACGCTTCCTGATTACAGGGCGGACGACGAGAAAGCAAGAGAAACGCAGGTAAACGCATGGCTTACCTCGTTGGAATGGTAGGTGGCGTCATGGAGATATTAACATTATTAAAAGCAAACATCCGTCACAAGAAAGGCTCTTTTATGAGCGTGGTTCTGCTGACCTTGATTATTGCCATGTCGGTGACGACCATTTTAGGCATTAAAGAAAGTGCATTTGAGGGCGTATATGCGTCTCATGAGAGAATGGATACGCCTGATTTGTGGGTGGAATATTATGCATATAAATTGACAGATGAAATGATAAATGAGATAAAAAGTGATGCAAGGGTGGAATCTGTAAACTTGCATGAATTCTTTTTTGCAGACAAGAGCGTTATGAATGGGAATGAGTACACAAATAGCGTGATGATAATGAAGGCCGATGAGAATACATCCTTGGTGGAAGACGACCTGAGCGGACTCAGGGATGAAACGCCCGAACTGAAAAAGGGGGAGATATATGTTCCGCAGGGACTGCTTTCTAATGTTGAGGGAGAGGTTGGGCAAAAGGTTACGCTGGAGACGCTTGGCGGAGATTTTACATTTACTGTGAAAGGAGCGCTTCTGGACCCTTATATCGGCGCTTCTGTGATTGGCTGGAAGAGATATTATATCAGTGAAGAGGATTATCATGAAATCAGGGCTAAGATTGAGCAGAAAGAAACGGAAGAGGTACATGCCGTTGGGAAATGCATGGAAATCAATAAGGCGGATAACTGTCCGCTTACGCTGCCGCAATTTCTCCGGCAGCTGAATAAGGATACTGGGGTTGCGGATATGGGCAATGGTTCTCTTACGAGGGATATGTCAATTTATTACACAACATTGTTTCCGCAGATAGTTTCATCGATTCTGATGGTATTTATCATGCTGTTGCTGGCAATTGTCCTCATTGTTACAGTTCACAGCATTTCCATGGAAATTGAGAGCAATTATGTCACTTTTGGCGTGTTGAAAGCGCAGGGGTTCGGCACAGGCAAGATTCGTATCTTATTTCTGGCGCAATATTTGCTGGCGGAGATTGTGGGAGCAGTTTTGGGAATTGCCATAAGTATTCCGCTTACCGGTGCGTGTGCCAATATCTTTGCACCAATAATCGCTGTGCCGGCTGTGCTGTCTGTGCCGTTCGGGCTGATAGGGCTTTTAATTAGCGGGTTATTTGTTCTCTCGACAGCTGCGGTATTGATTATTACGGTTAAGATTAAGCGGATTTCTCCGGTGCGTGCGATTTCAGGCGCGAAAAAGGAAGTATATTTTGACAGCAGGATGAATGTGCCAATCAATGGGAAATTGCTTTCCATAAGTCTGGCATTCCGGCAGTTTACGTCAGCAAAGCGCAGGTATTTGGGAATTTTTGCCATTGTTGGCATTCTGGTATTTTTTATGATGACAATCAATGTGCTATCCCATGCCGTCAATTCCAAGTCGGCAAGCGAATCCATGGGCATGGCGGTGACGGAGATTGATGTCTTGCCGAAGAAACAGCTTACCGAGAAAGATTTTGCAGAGATTGAAAAGGAGATAGAGCGAAATACTGAAATAGAAAAGAAATATTACTATAGAGGGGATTATTTTTCTTTTGAGGGAGAGCAGATTATGGGACAGCCATATAAAGACCCCGGCGTACTGCCGCCGCTGAAAGGCCGTGCCCCCATCTACGATAATGAAATCGCGGTTTCCCCAATCCTGCTGGATGAATTTGGTCTGGAAATTGGAGACGAGGTTACAGTAGGTTGGGAAGGGGAAAAAAAGAAATATCTGATTTCCGGCACGTTCCAGCTCGTGAACGACGTGGGCCGCTGCTTTGTAATATCGCAAAAGGGTGCGGAGAGGATAGGCTATAATCGCTGGCTATGGGGATGTTATTCTTTGAAGGAAGATGAGCAGACAGAAAAGATTGTTGATTCGCTCAATGAAAAATTTACGGATAGGATGGAGGCAAAAGCGAGTCAGAATATGACGGATGGGATTTATCAGCTGGTGATACTTTTTATGCAGATGATTATCTATGTGTTTTCCTTGTTGTTTTCGCTGATTGTAGTGCATATGGTCTGTGCAAAAGCGTTTGTTCAGGAGCGCACGGATATAGGCATATATAAGGCCATCGGATTTACGGCAGCCAGGCTGAGGCTCCAGTTTGCCGTAAGATTCCTGATAGCGGCTGTGTTGGGCTCCTGCCTGGGTGCAGCTCTTAGTTATGCTTTTTCTGCCAGGATTTTAGTACTGCTTCTTTATAGAATGGGTATCACAAGCTTTAAGACAGATTTTAGTATACTGACGTTTCTGCTGCCGATTTCAGTGATTTGTACAGGTTTTTTTGTTTTCGCGTTCCTGTCATCGCGGAAAGTGAAAAAGGTGGAGATTCGGGAACTTGTACAGTATTAAATCTCGAACAACTCTGCCCTCACCAGCTGTCTGCGAATCTGTGGACCAGCAATCATGGCAAGGACCATTTTTGCCAGGTCACCAGGGATAAAGGGAATCACGCCCGCCATCAGCGCAGCTTTCCAATCCATGCCAGACTGATAGGCAAGCCAGATGGTGCCAAATGCGTAGGCAACAATTGTGCCGGCAATCATGCCCATTAGACAGATAAACCGCCTGGAAATGAATTTGTCAATCAGCAGACCGGCAATCAATGCCATGGGGAGAAAACCGATTAAATAACCGCCGGTAGGTCCCAAAAGTTTGCCGGGGCCGTTGGTGAAACCAGAAAAAACCGGAACGCCGATGAAACCAATCAGCAGATAAATCACGTAAGATATACAGCCGAACTTTGTCCCAAGCACATATAATGAAAAATAGATAGCAAGGTTTGTCAGCGAAATGGGTACAGGTCCAATCGGCAGGGAAAACGGCGCCAGTACGCAGGTAACGGCTGTCATCACGCCGATGACAGCCAGCTGGCGGGTGGAAAGTTTTGGTCTGCCGGGAGTGTTGTTTGTAGATGTGGGAGCGTTTTGCATGATAAATATTCCTTTCTTGTCCAGGCTTAATAGGATTCGGGCGTCAAAAGATAGGAAATCCGAATCCTACCAGGCATGAGGGGTGACGTCATATCCTAACTCGGTAAACATCTGCATATCCTCACGGATATTATTGCCGATGGTAGTCAGCATGTTTCCGGTTATGGCAGCATTGGCGCCGGAGACAAAGAGACGTTTGCCGCCATCCTCAAAATAAGCTCTGCCAGCCGCCATGCGGATGTAGGCGGTGGGATTGAGATAGCGGAACATGGCAACAGTGCGCACAATTTCATCTTCCGTCAGAGGCGGCAGCTCTCCCAAAGGAGTGCCCGGGATGGGGCGCAGCGCATTTAAAGGAATGGAGGAAATCTCCATCTCTGAGAGCGAAACGGCCATGTCGATACGGTCTTCCCAGGTTTCGCCCATACCAATGATACCGCCGGAACAGACGTTAAGTCCGGCTTTTTTGGCAAGTCGGATTTTTTCAATTTTATCCTCATAAGTATGGGTGGTGCAGATATGGGGAAAATTACGTTTGGAAGTCTCGATATTTTCATGATAAGTTTCCACTCCGGCAGCTTTCAGCCGTAAAAAGGCCTCGTAACTTAAAAGACCGTTGGAGGAACAGAGGTGGACATCGCATTCCTTACGCAGCCGTTTAAAAATTTTTACCAGCCTGTCTAAGTCTTTGCCGGCGACAGTGCGTCCGGCAGTGACGATGGAGTAAGAATGTATGCCGGCGGCTTCTTTTTCCTTACAGTCCCTTAAGATGGTGTCTTCATCCAGCATATCGTAAGTCTCACAGCCCGTCTGGCTGGACGCGGACTGTGCACAGAACTTGCAGTCTTCGCCGCATTTTCCGGAACGACCGTTGATGATGGTGCATAGATGCACACGGTTCTGGCAAAACGCTTTGCGTATCATATCTGCGCCTTCGGCAAGTTCGCCTAGGTCTGCATGTTTAAATATGGACAGGTCGTCGGAGCGTGTCAGACGGCGCCCGTCAATGATTTCTTTGGCAAGTTTTTTCATGGTATCTCCTTTATGTATGAAAATTTTTAGGTAATTGTGAAATTTAATCTGAGTGGTATTATAATCGAACAAACGCAAAATGTCAACTGAAATATATAGATAAGTTAACAATTATCCTGCTGCACATACAGTTTGATGTGGGCGGTCGGTCGCAGGACATATTGCGGATAGGTATTTCATTTCGTATAGTATTGACCAGTACAAGAGAGCCAGGAAATATGTGTCTGATTGTCAGAATTGCAGTAGATTCAGGAGCAGGAGATTGTTGGAGTTGCCGTATTATAAACTATTGGATGATATTGTGGGGCATGGTGGGGGAAGTGATTTTTTCACATTCTCATATGTATAATAGATGAAGTATGATCATCGGTTTGAGAATTCAGGTATCAGGGCTTCACACTTATGGTTGCTATTCCTTTATTTTGTCAATATCTGTCAGGTTGACACCTGCTATTGTCAGCATCGCTTTTAAAGAAAGATATTTTGTCTTTAATTCGGCATATGTTTCTGTAGCATTTTCTTTTCGAGCTAATAACATATATTTCTGAATATCTTCAAAATCATCAATTGCTGCTTTTATAATTTCAAGTCCGTTTGGCATTGGCATATATCCACCTATTTTCTTTTCCTTATATTGAAGTATGAAGCCCTCATTTCACTAATATCATAACATAGCTGAGCGGAAGCCACAATAAAAAAGCTGGGAAATCCATATTGATATTGAATATTACAAAGAAGGAAACTTTTTGGAAGCACAAAAAATAATCGAAAATGCGTATTTTTTGCTCGGAAATGGATTTGTTTTGCGTTGTCAAAAATATTATAATAAGCATATAGGTTATATTTATTGAAAATTGTAACAAGCTGGCCTGAACAAATCATTTTTTGAGGGCTGAATTGCACATGAAATTAAGTAAATTAGTTGGTTTCGCAATTACCTAATATCACATAAAGAAGGAAAGGAAAGAGGAATCATGGCAGGTAAGAAAAGACGGAGGAACAATAAAAAGGGTTCTGCGTGGCTGTCACTTTTGCTGGCGGTGACGATGCTATTGGCAAATCTGCCTTTGTCAGGTCTCACGGTGCAGGCTTCAGAGGAAGCGGCAGAGATTGAGGAAGCAGAAATGCAGGCTGCGGAGATTGCGTCAAATGACAGCGTGGGAAAGGCACAGGATACTATATCGTCCGGTAGTCGTTTTAAACATCCAGGTCTGCTCTATACGCAGGAAGGTTTTGACAAGATGTGGGAGAACGTGCAGAATGAGGTGTCGCCGAACAAGGAGACATGGGATGCCTTGTGGTGGGATACATTTTCTAACCCCAGCTGGTGGCCCCGTCCGTTAGAGGGAGTTACCAGGGGAGGTGGCCGTGACAGTATCAATCAGTTGCGTATTGATGTAAAGCGTGCGCATCAAAATGCCTTAATCTGGAAAATCAGCGGCGATGAAGCGCATGGGCAGGCAGCCTGCCGGATTATCAACGCATGGTCGTCGACTATGAAATGGCTGGGCGGAAACGCAGACCGTTTTCTGGCAGCAGGACTCCAGGGATATGAACTTGCCAATATCGGGGAAATGATGCGCGACCATCCCGATTTTGATACGGAAGGGCTGCAGAATCTTCTGTTAAATGTATTTTACCCAATGAATGATGATTTTATGATTCGCCACAATGATGCTTATATCGGTAACTATTGGGCGAACTGGGAGCTTGCGAATCTTGCTTCTATGATTTCCATTGGCGTATATTGTGACCGGGAAGATATTTATGAGCGTGCGCTCAATTATTTTAAGACAGGGAAAGGCAATGGCTCTTTCTACCATACAATGCCCTATGTCTTTGAGGAGGATGGGCTTGTGCAGTGGCAGGAGTCTGTGCGTGACCAGGGGCATACAACATTGGGGATTGTGCTTGCCGGGGTTATTATGGAGACGGCTTGGAATCAGGGAGATAATTTGTACGACATGTCTGATAACCGCTTTCTAAAAGCAGCGGAATATACGATACAGTACAATAGCCTTGGTCAGGATGTGCCCTCTACAGGCTATGAATACCGGAAAGGGAAGAATGGGCAGGCGGAATGGTATGCCGGCGTGAATCCCTACCAGCGCGGAAACTGGCGTCCGATTTATTATCAGATGTATAACCATTATGTGAACCGTAAAGGGCTCTCAATGCCCAATATGGAGCGGATGATAAAGAATACACAGGGTACATACATAGAGGGAGCGCCGGGCAACAGCCTGGATGAATTGGGCTGGTACAGCCTGACCTATGCCAATATGGACACACGCATAGAGGATGAGCCGGTAGAGGGCGAGCTGACGGACGGTGTTTACCGTATCCTGTCTGCCTCCAGCGGGAAATCTTTGGTTGTGAATGATGAAGGCAATCTTGCCTCAGCGGCCAAAGGCACCAGGAAGGATGAATGGTGGCTGATTAAGAATAAAGGCGATGGAGAGTATACGCTTACCAATATGGTAACTGGCAAGTGTATGCAGCTTAACAGCAATGAAAATGCAGAGGATAAATATGGTTATTATTCTTATGGGACGCAGATTGGCACTGGGGAAGCAAATGGTTCGTTATCGCAGAGCTTTGCCTTTCTGGCGGAAAATGATGGTTCTTTCCGCATTGTGCCGTCTTTGAATTTCCTCGTATTGGCATTGGAGGGAAACAGTACGGAAGACAATGCACGGATTGTGCAGTGGCGCAACGATGCCTGGGGCGCTTATTGGAATTCAAACAATCCGGCACAGCGCTGGACGGTGGAGAAAGCTACAGAGAAAGCGGCAGAATTTACTTTTGATGATGAGAGCGGTTTTCAGACAGATTATGCAGCTCTGGAAGGGGAATACGTGTTGTGCAGCCATGGGGCAGGAAGCGCCGTATCCCTTGATGGAAACAGTGGCTTCCAGACAGTTGTGACTGCTGCAGGCAAGAGCATTCTGGCGGGGGAATCAGCATTTACGGTATCTTTTGATATGCGTCCCAGGGCAGGGAAGGAAAATTGGGCGTTCTATGCTGCACCGGACAGTGAAAATCAGGCGCAGGCACAGGCGACTTATATTGGCATAAAGGAACTTAATGGAACTGTTACAGCTGAAGTGTGCAAAAACGGCAGTATCTCAGCAGCAGCCGCTTCTGTCAGCGAAGAGGTAGGGGCAAACAGTTGGTATAGGGTAGCAGCAGCGTTCACAAAGACAGAGACCATTCTCTATATTAATGGAAAGGAAATGGCACGAACGGACAGGACGTATGCGGTTTCTGATATTTTGGGTGAAGATGGCGTTGAGCAGATTGGCAAGGCAAATCTGGTGGACGGCAAGGTTTTCCACGGTGCAATCGATAACTTTAAGATAGCCGGTCATGCCATATCAGAGGATGAGGCATTGACGGAAGCTGCGGAGTACGCAGAGGGAAGTCTGCCGGAGATTTTGGCTGATTTTACGTTTGATGATGAAGAGAATGGATTTTCAGGGGGAACGGCAGTTGCCACAGGCGCGCATAATCTCAGGGACCATGATGGTGGAAAGGCGCTTTACCTAGACGGCTGGAGGGATTTCCTGAAAGTGACGAAAGCGGATGGCAGTCCCCTTGTTTCCGGCGGTCTGCTCAAAGAGATGACCATCTCCTTACAGGTGAAAAAAGAGGGGGGTACTGGCTGGGCGCTTTATGCTGCACCAGACAATAAGAGTCCAGTCGCAGGATGGGAACAGTACATCGGCATTCTGGATAATAATGGAACAATTACCGCGCAGCGTTTTAAAAATCAGGGTGTGCGGGCGGAATATGCGGAGACGGAAGGGCGCGCTGATATCTGGCATCATTTGGTTGTCGTGTTTACAGAAAATGATATTACCCTCTATGACAATGGAGAGAAGAAGCAAACGTTGGAAAGCAAGGTTCCGTTGTATGAAATTCTTGGCGGCAGCAGTATTTGGCAGATAGGTAAAGCAAACTGGGGAACTGGTGAATTTTTCCAGGGGCTTATTGATAATTATAAGATAGTGTCCAGGGCGTGGAGTGAGGAAGAGGTAAGAGAAGAAGCGCTCAAATATGTAGATAAAGCACAGCTGCAGACGGCAGTGGATGAACAGTATGCCGAAGAAGAGGAGAAGTATAACCAGGAGCGTGGACGCTGGGAGGCATATCAGGCTGCATTGCAGACAGCACAGGACGTATTGGCGGACGAAGAGGCGAAACAGTCGACGGTAGATTCGGCGGCGGAGGCTTTGGTTAAGGTGCAGGCATGGATGCGTATGGATGAGGCCCTGCATGATTGCATAGAGGAAACGCAGGAACCGCAATATACAATAAAGAGCTGGGCACCATATAAAGAAGCTCTGGCAAATGCCCAGGAAACGTATGCGAATGAGACAGCAGACAGCGCTCCTGCGGCTGATGTGGTGGAAGCAACGGCGAAAACGCTGCGCGATACACAGGGGGCATTGGTTAATAAGTCTGAGACGATTGCAGAAGCAAAGGCAAGAATAACCGCCATTGGAGAGGTGGCGTTAACGCCGGAATGCAGCCGCAAGGTAATATTGGCAAGGCAGACCTGCGACCTTCTTTTGGAAGAAGAGCTGGCAGAGGTTACCAATCTGCCACAGTTAGAGATTGCGGAAGCGGCAATGACGGATTATCTGGCAGAATTTACATTTGATGATGATGAGACTGGCCTTATCGGAGGCCAGGCAGTGGCAAATGGCGAATACGAGATAAAGAATGGCGTACTGTATCTGGATGGAAACGGTAAGTCCCTGAATGTTGTCAAAGGAGATGGAAGCAGCCTGTTAACCGGAAGGGATGAACTGACTATATCCTTTGCGGCAAGCCCGGAATCTGGTAACAGCAATTGGATTTTCTTTGCCGCGCCAAACGATAACGCCCAGGAACTGAACCAGGAGAATTATCTCGGTATCATGGAGTTTGAGGAAGCGTTTACATCTGAACGCTATAAGAACAGCGGTACAAGGCCGGATACGGTAAGCGTGGCAGATATTGACACTTCCGGCTGGGTATATGTGACGCTTGTATGTACGGCTGACAAGAGTACGCTTTATATTAATGGGGTGGAAAGAGCCAGTGCAGAGAGCAGCATAGCGTTGTCTGATATTTTTGGTGAGAACAGTGTCCTGCAGATAGGCAAAGGAAACTGGGGAAATGGTGAATACTATCAAGGTTATCTGGATAATCTCAAGATTCTGGGAACAGCTATGGCAGAAGCGGATATTAAAGCACAAGCGGAAGCGTATCTGGGGACAGCCTTGAATGTTAAGAAGGTAGAGCAGGTGATTCAGCAGATTAACCTTATCGGACTTGTGGAGGCGAATATCGATGCGCGGACGAAGATTACTCAGGCCCGTGAACTTTATGAGAGCCTGACGGAAGATGAGAAGAAGCTTGTCACCAACCTTGATGTATTGGTAGATGCGGAAGAGGTCTATCATGAACTGGCATCCGATGCGGAAGCTGTAATGGCGGATATTTCTTTTGATGGCGAGGGCGGTATCCAAAGCCCTGGCATAAAAGTTGAGGCGAATGGGACGCCTGTGTTTGTAGATAATCCGGAGAGAGGGAAAGTATTATCCTTAGACGGAACTGGCAGCGTATGGCTGAACGTAACGAAGGAAGACGGCTCCTCCCTGCTGACCGGGGCGGAAGAGATTACCGTGTCTTATTATAGCAAAGCCGGAAGGACTGAAACAAACTGGGCATTTTTTGCAGCGCTCAACGGAGAGCCTCAGACCTATAATAACGAATATTATCTGGGCATTATGGAAAATGGAAGCAAGGTTACGGCAGAACGCTATCTGCATGGGCGGCAGGAGGCGCCGCAGGCAGATTGTGGAGAAGGTTGGAACCATATTGTAGTCGTATATGGCTCAGATTATACGAAAATCTATGTGAATGGAGAACTTGCCCAGGAGAAAGCCGCCAGCGGCAACCTGAGCGAAATTCTCGGTGAGGACAGTGTCCTGCAGATTGGCAAGGCAAACTGGGGTAGTGGCGAATATTTTAAAGGTCTCCTGGATGATTTTACAATTTATAATTATGCCTTTACAGAGCGTGATATTGATATTCTGGAGGGCAAGATTGTAAATCCAAGACCATTGAAAGAGAAAATTCTGGAGACAAAAGTTATCAATAAGGATTATTATACGGCTGATAGCTATGCCGGTTTGCAGGCAGCAGTGAAAGCAGCGCGCAAAGCTGTCGACACAATGACTACACAGGACGAATTGACAGCGGCGCTGGCGGCATTGCAGGAAGCAGTAGATGCCCTGGAAAGGCTGCCGTTGAATTATGAAGCATTGTCAGAGAAGATTGCTGAGGCAAAAGCGATAGAGAAAGGCATCTATACCAACAGCAGCTATGCAGCCATGCAGACAGCAATTGAAGAAGCGGAGGAGACGAAGGATAAAGCCTTGATTCAGGAAGAATTGGATGCGGCTTTGACAGCCTTGCAGACGGCAATGGACAGTCTGGTTTCATTTGACAAAACACTATTGGTAAATAAAATTGCCGAGGCGAAGGCCATGCAGCAAGGCAATTATACAGATGAAAGCTATGCAGCGCTGCAGACAGCCATACAGTCGGCAGAGGAGGCAATGGAAGCCGTGGAGACGGAAGAGGCGCTGCAGGCAGTCATAGAGGCGCTGCAGGGCGCGATTGACAGACTGCAGGAAAAAGATTCTGAGAATCCAGGTGGACCAGGGAACTCAGGGGGTTCCCAGAATCCGGGAGGACCAGGGGCCTCAGGGGATTCCCAGAAGCCGGAAGATCCGCAAAAACCGCAGCTGCTTGAAGCAGTAAGTTCTGTCAAAGCTGTGCAGCAGGCGACTGGCAAGGCGGTCAAAGTAAGTTTTGGCAAGGTCAGCGGTGCAGAAAGCTATGATATTTACCGTTCCACTAAGCTAAACAGTGGTTATACTAAGATTGGCAGCGCCAAGAGCAACAGCTATGTGGACAAAAAAGTCAATACAGCAAAGACTTACTATTATAAAGTGCTTGCAGTGGCCAAGACAGCGGAATGCAACAGCGCCTTGAGCACAAAATACGCGAAGGTGAAAGTCCTGGCAAGCCCGAAAGCAAAAGTCAAAGCATCTAAAGGCAGGAAAATCACTGTTTCCTGGAAGAAGGTTAAGGGGGCGAAAGGTTATATCGTATATACTTCTACGAAGAAGAATAAAGGCTTTAAAGCGGCAAAGACTTTGAAGAAAGCGGCTGCAGTGAAAGTTGCTATCAAGGCAAAGAAGAATGTGAAGACATTATATGTGAGGGTACGTCCTTACTATACAGAAAATGGCAAGAAAGTTATTGGTTCATATTCTAAGACATTGCGCATTAAAGTAAAAAAATAAAATATAGATTTTAAATTTCGGGAAGGGAAGCCGGATCTGGTAAAAAGGGTTCGGCTTTTTTCTTAATGAATCGGTTTCCGGCGGTTTAGGATAAGACTTGAAAAAATCTGTTGTCGGTATCTATGTAATGAATTATAATGGAGAAAGGAATTATCTATGGAAATACTGATTAAATCATTATTTCCTTAAATACTCCGTTGGATGCGCACGGATTTGCAATGGAAATATGCTGCTTCGCAGCGCAAATCCGGCGTGGGAAACGCTTTAATCAGCGTTTCCCTATATAAGAAAAGAAGAGAGGAAGTGAAGAATATGTATCGTTTTACAGAAGACTGCCTGACAGGAATCCGGCAGGTGGATGAGGAGCATGAAAAATTATTCGCCTTGCTCAATGAGACGCTGAGTTTACTGCATAACGATATTTTACAAGATAAATATCATCAGGTGCAGGCGATTTTAGAGGAGTTGAAAAGGTATGCGGATATTCATTTTGCCAATGAGGAAGCGCATATGGCAGCAATCAATGACCCGGAACTGGAACTGCAGAAGCGTCAGCATATGGAGTTTCGGGAGAGAATAGATGTTTTGGATTTATCTAATATTGACGCCCTGGAAGGTCAGCATGAGACGTTAGAGGAGTTGATGCGCTATCTGACCCGTTGGCTGTACCGTCATATTTTAAGCAGTGATATTCTGATTGGCAAAATGCCTTCTAAGGAAGAGTGGAGGGAACAGGAGAATCCATGTGAATTTACAGAGCAGTATCTGACAGGAATTCCTCTGATTGATGGCGAACATGAAACTCTTTTTGAAATTATCGGCAGGGCGAACGGGTTGGTGAAAGCGGAACTTCTTCATGATAAGTATGATGAGATTGTGGGAATTCTCGGCGAACTCAGAGATTATACGAAAGAGCATTTCCGGGATGAGGAAGAATACATGGAGAGCATTCAGTATCCGGGGCTGGGGGCGCAGAAGCTGGCGCATCAGGCGTTCGTTTCCAAATTGGAAGATATAGATTTGGACCAGGTAGACCAGAACCAGCAGGAATATTTGGAAACTCTGATGGAGTTTTTGTTTGGCTGGCTGTCAAACCATATTTTGAAGTCTGACAAATTGATTGGAGCTTAGGGAAGGGGATATGTTACTGCTCATTCACAAGTGAATTTTGTATGCCCAAAGGGTCTGCTGCAAAAACATCTTGTAATTGTCAGGGTGACAGTATAAAATAAATGTAAGAAATATGTTTCTGGACATTATTGGAAACGACTATATTTACATAAGGCAATTATAAAAAGGAGGTAATCAGGCAATGGAGACATTAGCATTTGGAACAAATCAGCGTGGGGAAAAAGCATCTCTGTATACATTGGAGAATAAGAAGCACACGGTAATCAAGGTATCGGACCATGGTGCAACGTTGGTATCAGTATTGATTCCGGACAAGGATGGCATCGTGCGCGATGTGGTATTGGGTTACGATGAGGCGGCAGAGTATGACAGCCATAGCGGTTATTTTGGGGCAACCATAGGAAGGAACGGCAACCGTATCGATAAGGCTCAGATGATGATTGACGGAAAATTGTGCAAGATTCCGGAAAATGAAAATGAGAACAATCTGCACAGCGGTCCTAATGGATTTGACCGCGTTGTCTGGGAAGTAAAAGAGCACACAGACAACAGCATCACATTTTTCCACCTCAGCGCCGAGGAGGAGCAGGGATTTCCGGGCAACCTGAAAGTGGAAGTTACCTATACGCTGACAGATGAGGATGCAGTGGAAATCAGCTACCGTGGAGAAGCGGACAAAACTACAATCATGAATTTTACCAACCATTCCTATTTTAATTTAGGCGGTCATGACAGCGGTACTGTTGCGAACCAGAAATTACAGATTCTGGCAGAATCCTACAATCCTGTACGTGATTCCAAGTCCATTCCCACAGGCGAGATTGCACCAGTTGCGGGAACGCCCATGGATTTCAGGACTATGAAGCCGATTGGTCAGGATATCGAAGCTGATTTTGAGCAGTTGAAATATACCGGCGGTTATGATCATAACTATGTGCTCAGCGATAAAGTGGGTGAGATGAAAGTTATGGCTAACGCATACTGCGAGGAGACTGGAATTGCCATGGAAGCCTGCACAGACTGCTGTGGGGTACAGTTCTATGCTGGTAACTTTATTACAGACCGGACCGGAAAGGACGGCAAAGCATATGGCAAACGCAGCGGATTCTGTCTGGAATCCCAATTTTATCCCAACGCTATGAACCAGGAGAATGTACCGTCTCCGATTGTTAAAGCTGGAGATGTGTTTACGACAAAGACAAGTTATCGTTTCTATGTGAAATAACCCTCCGCTTGGAGGGCATGGAAATCAATTTTTAAAATATCCTTACATTTATATACAGTTTCCTATTGCTGTATGCTGCATATACCCACACAAACGGGGCAACGCTTTGGCAAACTAACTGCTAACTGCAACCAAGCCCCTCAGGAAAACCTTCGTGTCAGGTTTCCGTAAGCAGTGGATTTTGCCTACGCTAAAAACGTCCCTAAATTGTTTGTTTTGGGTATATGTAGCCCCAGCAATATATAATATCCAATTATAAGGATATTTTGAAAATTGATTTCCGTGTCTGGAGGGTTAGAGTTATTGCGGAAATATGCAAAAGAGGATATTCCGGAGATTGGAGAGGTCCCCGGAATATCCTTTTTGTGAATATACGGCACAGTATAGAAAGGAATGAAAAAATGCGGGAACAACTGACAAAGAGTGATGTAAAGAAGATAGAGGAAGAGATTGAGTACCGTAAGCTGGTGGTGCGCAAAGAGGCAATTGAGGCGGTAAAGGAAGCCAGGGCGCATGGTGATCTGAGCGAAAATTTTGAGTATCATGCTGCCAAGAAAGATAAGAATAAGAATGAGAGCCGAATCCGTTATCTGGAGCGTATGCTGAAGACGGCGCAAATTGTGTCGGATACATCCAGGGATGATGAGGTGGGAATCAACAATACCGTTACCGTGTACTTTGAAGAAGATGATGAGGAACAGGTTTTTCGTCTGGTCACATCCATACGCGGTAATTCAATGAAAAATTTAATCAGCACGGAGTCTCCAATTGGAAAAGCGATTCTTGGACATAAGGTTGGTGACCGTGTGTCAATTAAAGTCAATGATAGTTACAGTTATTATATCGTGATTAAACAAATTGAGAACACTGACGAAGATGAAAATGATACTATTCGGGGTTTTTGACGAATTTCTTCAGGGATTGGGGAACATCTAAATCCTGTTGATGATAAATGTGCGCTTGTTTTATCAGATAATTCTGTTCCTGCGGACCGAGACAGCGGTATGTTTCCAGGAGGTCTTCCTCTTTGTCGTCGTAACATTCCGGTGACAGAAAAGGACGTCTGATATCAGTAACGCCTAACAGGTAATCTATAGACACTTCAAAGAATTCTGCCAGACGGATTAAAGTGTCAAAATCCGGCTCGCGGTCCCGCCGCAGATAGCCATTCAAAGTGGACGGCGCAATATGTAATTCAGTTGCCAACTGTCGTTGTTTGAGATTCCGCTCCTCCAATAGATTCTCAAGTCTGGTAGAAAATTTCATAAAATAGTCCTCTTTTGTTAAGAATTGTAACTTCACTTAAAGATATTTTACGAAAAAATCCGGGAAATATACTGGAAATATGCGAAATACGTACAATATTCGCAAATGTGAATTTTTATAAAAGAGTTATTGCCAACCGCCGTCCAGGGTAATGATTTGACCGGTCAGGTAAATGGGGGAAGTTACGACGGATAATGCAAGCTGGGCAGTCTCTTCAACGCTTCCGAAGCGTCCTGCCGGTATTTCTTCTGCAAGCTGCAGTCGTTCCTCTGTGGAAAAGCATTGGTTCATTTGGGTGTCAATGACGCCGCAGGCAATGGCGTTGACAGCAATATTGCTGGGAGCTAATTCTTTTGCCAATGCTTTGGTAAATGAATTGACTCCTCCTTTGGAAGCGGAATAGGCCACTTCGCAGGACGCGCCGCTATTTCCCCAAACGGAGGAAATGTTTAATATCCTGCCGGATTTGTTGTGTACCATGTGGGGGACGGCGCGCCGGCAGCAGCAAAACAGGGAGGTCAGATTTGTGCTGATAATATGCTCCCATTCTTCCATGCTCATGTCCGAGAGAAGACCAACATATGAAATTCCGGCATTATTAACAAGGATGGAGACAGGGCCGATTGTATCTTCAATCCTGTCAAACGCCTGATTTACAAAAGTTTCATCGCCGATGTCCCCTACCAATGGAAGGCATGGAATGTGGAAACTGTCGGTCAGTTCTGCTGCCAGCGCTTTTAGGTCTTCGGCAGATTGGCTGCAGTTGATGGCCAGGGCAAAGCCTGCTCTGGCAAATTCTCTGGCAATGGCACGGCCAATTCCGCGGGAAGCCCCGGTAACAAATGCAATTTCAGGTTTCATGAGATATGCCTCCTTAGTTGGTTTTGGATTGTAAGCAGTCAGAATCATGCAAGCATGTGATTATTTCCATGTTGGCTTTCGGGTGAACTGTAACCATATGTTAGCCTGCATGTTTCAAAATGTCAAGAAATCTTGCAGATTAGCCGGGGATGTGTTAGAATAAATATTAGGTAAATATTACCTGAAAATAAACAGCAAAGGAGTTGGACATCATGCGTATAACAATTAGCGGTAAAAATATCGAGATAACAGAAGGATTACGACAGGCAGTTGAAGATAAGTTATCTAAATTAGAGAGGTATTTCACTCCTGATACCGACATTTTAGTAACATTAAGCGTGGAAAAGGAACGCCAGAAAATTGAAGTTACCATTCCGGTAAAAGGAAATATTATCCGTTCTGAGCAGGTTAGCAACGATATGTATGTTTCGATAGATTTGGTTGAAGAAGTCATCGAACGGCAGCTGAAGAAATATAAGAATAAGATTATAGACCAGAAGCAGTCAGCGCCGAACTTCCAAAAGGAATACATTGACAAAGAGGTGGACGAAGACGAAGATGTTAAGATTATCCGTACCAAACGCTTTGACATCAAGCCTATGTATCCGGAAGATGCTTGTGTGCAGATGGAACTGCTGGGACATAATTTCTTTGTATTCCTGAATGCGGAGACGGAGGAAGTGAACGTTGTTTACAAGAGAAAAGGAAATACTTACGGACTGATTGAACCGGAATCCTAAGGACAAGCCCTCATCGAAGATGGGGGCTTTTTGTTACAATTCCTTGCCACATGCCATAAAATATTATAAGATAACTGTGACTGTAAAAATGGCTGGCTGTGAGAGCGTTTGCCGGGGAGACCAGCCGGAATTGAAGGAGGATTGCCAAATGAATATTGTAGTGTTGGCAGGGGGCTTAAGCCCTGAGAGGGATGTATCGTTTATGACGGGGAAAAATGTGGCGGAAGCTTTGCGGAGGAATGGACATCAGGTGATTTTGCTGGATGTCTTTATGGGATATGGAGAAGAAGAGCAGGATCTCACAGGCGTGTTTGAACGTTCCTGCGAGGTCAGTGTTTCTGTTTCAGGTATTTCTGAGAAAGCGCCCGACCTTGCAGCGGTTAAGAAAAGCCGTAAAGGCCAAAGTGACTGTTTCTTCGGACCTAATGTGATTGCTATGTGCCGAATGGCAGATATAGTCTTTCTCGCCCTTCATGGAGAAAATGGAGAAAATGGCAAAGTGCAGGCAGCGTTTGACCTGTATGGCATTAAATATACCGGAACCGGACATCTCAGCAGTGCGCTTGCCATGGATAAGGGCATTTCCAAGCGGCTGTTTGCAGCAAATGGGATTCCGACGCCGGCGGGGATATCCGTTAAGAAGGACAATTGCCAGTGGAATTTCAAGGACACGGGGCTAACCTTGCCATGCGTGGTAAAGCCCTGCTGCGGTGGTTCAAGTATCGGCGTGTCTATTGTGCGCACGGAGGAAGAATATCAGAATGCCTTAGAAGAGGCGTTTCGCTGGGAACAGGAAGTGGTGGTGGAAGATTATGTTAAAGGCAGGGAATTTTCCATTGCCGTGATTGATTTTGCTGCGCTGCCTGTTATTGAGATTGCACCATTGGAAGGATTTTACGATTATAAAAATAAATATGCTGCTGGCAGCACCGTGGAAACCTGCCCGGCAGACCTTCCGCAAGATATTGCCGTCAGGATGCAGCGCTGTGCAGAGGATGTGGCAAAAGCGCTGGGGCTTGATACGTATTCCAGAATGGATTTCTTGCTGGATGAGGAAAATCATTTCTACTGTCTGGAAGCCAATACCTTACCGGGCATGACGGCGACAAGCCTGATTCCCCAGGAAGCGCAGGCAGTGGGAATTAGTTTTGAGCAGCTCTGTGAGAAAATTATTGAGGTTTCTTTGGCTAAATACTAATAGTTACCATAGAGGGAGGGCAACATGAAAGAAATGACGTTGGAACATATCGCACAGGCCTGCCGCGGAACATATGTAGGCGACCCGGCCAAGCAGCAGACAGAGGTTGCGGGCGTCACCATAGACAGCCGGGAGGCAGGGGAAGGCTGTCTCTTTATCCCTATCAAAGGGGCAAGGGCGGATGGACATGATTTTATACCGCAGGTAATTGACAAGGGGGCAGCAGCCGTTCTCTCGGAAAAAGAATTATCGGATTGCGCAGCGCCTTATATTCGCGTAGCTTCCAGTGAGCAGGCGCTCAAGGATATCGCAGAGTATTACCGCAGCTGTCTTACGATTCCTATTGTGGGCATCACTGGCAGTGTGGGTAAGACCAGCACTAAGGAAATGATAGCCTCCGTGCTTTCACAAAAATATTGCGTATTAAAGACCAAAGGCAATTTTAACAATGAGATTGGTCTTCCGCTGACGCTGCTGCGTATCCGCGGCGAACATCAGGCGGCGGTCGTAGAGATGGGCATTTCTGATTTTGGAGAAATGCACAGGCTGGCCAAGATGGCGCGGCCCGATATCTGTGTAATTACCAATATTGGCATTTGCCATCTGGAAAATTTAAAGACCCGGGACGGTATTCTGCAGGCTAAAAGTGAGATATTCGATTATCTGAAACCGGAGGGGCATATCGTACTCAATGGAGAAGATGACAAACTTTCTACGATTGAGGAAGTATCCGGCATTTGTCCGGTATTTTATGGGTTTCGGCAAGGAGAAAGTGACATTGGCAAGCAAATTTACGCAGACCAGGTGGAAAACTGCGGTCTTAAAGGTGTGAAAGCGCAGATACACACGCCAAAGGGCACAATTGCGGTACACATTCCGATTCCCGGCGAACACAATGTGTACAATGCCATGGCAGCAGCTGGCGTGGGACTTTGTCTGGGGATGGGGCTATCAGAGATTCAGGCGGGAATTGAGCATGCAGAGACTATCGGCGGCCGCAGCAACCTTATGGAAATTGGAGATATGATTGTCATTGATGACTGCTACAATGCAAATCCTGTATCCATGCGGGCTTCGTTGGACGTGCTGGCATATGGACTTGGCAGGAAAGTTGCAGTCCTCGGGGATATGGGGGAGCTGGGAGAAAATGAAAAGCATCTCCACTATGGCGTGGGAGAATATGCAGCCAGCAAACAGGTGGATGCGATTTTCTGTGCAGGTGCATTGTCCGGGGAAATGGCAAAGGGAGCCACAGAAGCCGGAGCAAAGCAGGTGTTTCATTTTGAGACCAGGGAGGAAATGGTGGCACATTTGCTGGGATATTTGCAAAAAGGAGACACCGTTTTAGTGAAAGCTTCGCATTTTATGGAATTTCCGAAAGTAGTGGAAGAAATTAAAAATAGATTTGATAAATAAATCTGATAAATTAAAGCCCCTCAACCTGTATATCACAGGTTACAGGGGCTTTTTGGTATGAAATAAAAATATGTGGTGTTTTATTCTCAATGGCTGGTTAGCATATTTTGGTGCTGCTGGAGCATCTCTTCAATTTTCTTCCTGGTATAGGCGCCGGAAAATTTGCGTTGTTCCTTATCTAAATCTTTTAAATAAATCGGCTCTCCGTATTCAATAATCACACTGCACTTGCGCATATAGGGCATGTGCTTTTCCCATATATTATGGCTGTTCGTGATGGCTATGGGAATAATCGGACAGCCGGATTTTTCTGCAATTTTCAGGCTTCCTTCTTTAAACGGCAGCAATCCGTCTTCAGGATGGGGATTTCTTGTGCCCTCCGGGAAAATGCAGATGGAAATGCCCTTTTTGATATATTCTATTCCGGTAAGGATGGTTTTTAAGCCTGCTTTCAAGTTCGAGCGGTCTAAAAACAGGCAGTATAGCCGTTTCATCCATACGGACAGCAGCGGGACTTTTTCTAAGAAATCCTTGGAAATATATCCGGTAAGCCCCGGGCAGCGGGAATAGGTGATGATAATGTCAAAATAACTCTGATGGTTCGGTATATATAGTACGGCCTGGTCTTTCGGGACCCGCTCCTCCCCGATAATGGTCACCTTAGTCCCGGCAAGGAATAAAACTACGCGGAACGCCCATTGTACAATGCGCAGGCTGCTGATATCTGCCGCATAACTGTTAAATTTTTTGAAAATCCATTCAAAAATCATAATGGGAATTGACAAAATCAGAAAACAAATTAGAAAAAGTGAAACCAGAATCAATCTTATCATGCTATTTACCTCTTTTACTGTTTACTTTTCATTATACAGAGGTATTCCGGAAAATACAATCATAAATATGGGGAATTGTATATAGAATTATGAGGAGAATGTTTGAAAGAGTTAGGAGCTGTATATGAAGGAAAGATTTTTTTTGATGAAGCAAAAGATGGCATGGTTATTTATGGGTATGCTGCTGCTGGCACTGCTTGTGGGCTGCGGACTGGAGAAAACGGATGAGAAAAAGATTGCGGATTTGTCCTGCACAATTCTGGAGGAAAAGGAGATTCCCCAGGAATTTCTTGCGGTTATAGAAGAAAAGAAAGAGCAGATTTTTAAACTGACCTATACAGACGAGGAAAATCTTTACATAGCTGTGGGATATGGCGTCCAGCAGACTGGTGGATACAGTATTTCCGTCAATCAGTGTTACGAAACTGCCAATGCTATATATTTTGACACGACTTTGATTGGACCATCTAAAGGTGAGCAGGTAAATGAGGCTAAATCGTACCCTTATTTGGTAATTAAGACGGAATATTCAGAAAAAAATGTTGTTTTTGAGTGAGAAAAACAATAGGCAATCAGTTCTGAATGTGCTAAGATATTATGTAGCGGACAAGTTAGAATGCAAATAATTAATGATGGGCAGGCACAGAAAACAAGATTTTGCATAAAATAAGCTAACAGATTTACAAATGGATAAAGTGTGTTATAATGGTAGGTAGATTTTGTCAGGAACTTGACAAAATAAACGATATATTATTATAATAACTTCTTGTACGAAAACATAACATAGAGGTGCAGAATGGAACAGTATGTGATTAAAGGCGGCAATCCGCTCGTCGGAGAAGTGGATATCAGCGGAGCAAAGAATGCAGCGCTGGCAATCCTGGCGGCAGCGATAATGACGGATGAGACCGTAACGATAGATAACTTACCTGATGTACGGGATATCAATGCTTTACTTCAGGCCATGACCGATATTGGGGCAAAAATAGACAGGATAGATGCACACACCGTGAAGATAAACGGTTCGTTTGTCAAAGATATTCCGGTAGATTATGATTCCATGAAGAAAATCAGGGCGTCTTATTACCTGTTAGGTTCCCTTCTCGGAAAGTATAAGCGAGCGGAGGTGACCTTGCCTGGGGGCTGCAACATAGGAAGCCGCCCCATGGATTTACACATTAAGGGGTTCCGTGCATTGGGAGCTCATGTGGAAATCCGCAATGGAGCCGTGGCTGCGAAAGCAGAGAGACTTGTCGGAGGACATATTTATCTGGATAAGGTATCTGTGGGCGCTACTATTAATATTATGATGGCGGCAACCTTAGCGGAGGGTAAGACTATCATTGAGAATGCAGCCAAGGAGCCCCATGTCGTGGATGTGGCGAATTTTCTCAACAGCATGGGAGCGAATATACGCGGCGCCGGGACAGACGTTATCCGTATTGTAGGAGTGGAGAAGCTTCACCGCACAGAATATTCTGTAATTCCAGACCAGATTGAGGCAGGCACCTTTATGTTTGCGGCGGCGGCAACCAAAGGCGACGTCACCGTGAAAAATGTAATCCCCAAGCATTTGGAGGCTACAACGGCCAAATTATTAGAAGTGGGCTGTGAAGTGGAAGAGTTTGACGATGCGGTTCGTGTGGTAGCATCCAAACCGCTGCACCATACCAAAGTAACAACTTTGCCGTACCCGGGATTTCCAACGGATATGCAGCCGCAGATGACGGTTGTTTTGGGGGTAGCCCAGGGAACCAGTACGGTAACAGAGAGCATTTTTGAGAATCGTTTTAAATATGTAGATGAACTGACCCGTATGGGTGGGGACGTCAAAGTGGAGAGCAATATTGCCATCATCAGCGGTGTAAAAGGTTATACCGGAGCAAGGGTCAGCGCACCGGATTTACGTGCAGGCGCAGCGCTTGTGATTGCAGGTCTTTCTGCGGACGGTGTTACCATTGTCGATGATATCCATTACATCCAGAGAGGTTATGAGAATTTTGATAAGAAGCTGGAGGGATTGGGGGCGCAGATACAGAAAGTGAATTCTGAGAAGGAGATTCAGAAGTTCCAGTTCATTGCCGTGTAGGAAGTGCCGGCAAAGATAACATATGGGCATGTGCGAGAGAAATTGTAAATAATGAAATTGAAAGGAACATACCAGCTATGGAAATATCAGTAGTTGGTGTGTTTTTTATGTAGATCCTTTTTTGTATAATAATTCATGTTTATGGGGATGGTAAAAAGAAAATGCACATGTTGTATGTGAAGGAGGACCAAACATGTTATATCCGATTCTGACGCCATCCCGCTTTGTCTGCGATTTAAGCGGAGTATGGGACTTTAAGTTGGACAATGGAAAAGGCTTTGAGGAAAAATGGCAGGAAAAACCATTAAAAGATGCTATGACCATGCCGGTTCCAGCTTCCTATAACGATTTGAAAGAGGGAATTGATTTCAGGGACCATTACGGCTGGGTATTTTATCAGCGAAAAATTTCACTGCCTAAGGCAGTAACAGAGGAACGCGTCGTTCTGCGCTGTGATGCGGTAACCCACCATGCAAAGGTCTATCTGGATGGAAAATTGCTCTGTGAGCATAAAGGAGGATTTCTGCCTTTTGAGATGGAGATTGCAGATTTAATGACTGAGGGAGAGCATTTGCTGACGATTGCCGTGGACAATGTAATTGATTACACCACGCTTCCAGTGGGCGGCAAAGGCGATATGCTGGGCGGTCTTATGGGCGGCATGGGCGAGAGCCAGGATTCCAAACCCCAGAACCACCCCAATTTCGATTTCTTTAATTATTGTGGAATTACGCGTCCAGTAAGGATTTACACCACACCCAACAAATATATCCATGATATTGCTTTGACATCTCAGGTAAACGGTGAGAGTGCAGACATTTCCTACCAAATTGAGACAGAAGGCGGCGAAGGTGAAGCAAGCTGCTGTGAGTGCAAGGTAGAGGTATTTGACGAGGAAGGAAATAAAGTGGCGGAGTCTGGCAAGAAAACAGGGATGCTTCACATTGAGCATGTCCATCTCTGGCAGCCCTTACAGGCGTATCTGTATCAGATAAAGGTGACGTTTGGGCAGGATGAGTATACGCTGCCCTATGGGGTGCGCACTGTGCGGGTAGATGGAGAGAGATTCCTTATCAACGAGAGACCTTTTTATTTCAAAGGGTACGGAAAACATGAGGATACATTTCCCAATGGCAGAGGAATTCATCTGCCGATGAATACCAAGGATATCTCCCTTCTTAAATGGCAAGGGGCGAACAGTTTCCGCACGAGCCATTATCCCTACAGTGAGGAAATGATGCGTCTTTGCGACAGGGAAGGGATAGTAGTTATTGATGAGACTACTGCCGTGGGCGTGAACCTACAGTTCGGAGGAGGCGCAAATTTCGGCGGCCAGAAGGTAGGGACCTTTGATCCGGAGCATGGCGTGAAAACGCTGGACCACCATAAGGAGGTAGTGCGGGATTTGATTTCGCGCGATAAAAATTATGCCTGCGTGGTGATGTGGAGCATTGCCAATGAGCCGGATTCTGCGGCGGAGGGAGCGTATGAATATTTTAAGCCGTTGTATGACCTGGCAAGGGAGTCAGACCCGCAGAAACGTCCCTGTACGCTGGTAAGTGTGCAGATGGCAGAGCCGCAGAAGGATTGCTCGGCGAAACTCAGTGATGTCATCTGCCTGAACCGCTACTATGGCTGGTATTTTGGAGGACCAGACCTCAAGGGACCGCAAGCGGCACTGCGCAAGGAACTTGATTTCTGGAAAAAAATTGGCAAACCGGTAATATTTACAGAATATGGAGCGGATACCGTGATGGGATTTCATGATACGACACCAGTCATGTATACAGAGGAATACCAGGTAGAGTACTATAAAATGAATAATGGCGTATTCGATGATTACAATATCGTAGCTGGGGAACAGGTTTGGAATTTTGCGGATTTTGCCACCAGCCAAAGCCTGCTGCGTGTTCAGGGAAATAAGAAAGGTATTTTTACCAGAGACCGTAAACCTAAGCTTGTGGCACATTATTTCAGGGACCGTTGGCAGAAGATACCGGATTTTGAGTATAAGAAGTAGAATTATTCAGAACGTTAGGAAGAGCCAGATGTTATCAAATAATTTGATAACATCTGGCTCTTCCTAACGTTCTGAACTATATGTTAAATAATTTTTATGATTTCCATCTCAGGATTATCCAACATGTCAATCACGGAGCCGTCGTCCATCTGTATCATCGGTCTGGTCAGATGTTGGGAGTTAATCATAACGATGTTAGCGCTGCGTCCGTTGTTGAGAAGAATCCGGTTATGTTGGTAAGTGGTGGCAATCCGGTTGAGGAATGTCAGGATATATTTGGGATGATATTTCTGCAGTCCATCCTTCTCGAACATGCTGATTGCCTGGAAAGGGCACAGCGGCGGCCGATAAGAACGTGCGGCAGTGGTGGCGTCGTAAACGTCTGCGATGGCAACGATAGCCGCAAAGTCGTCAAGAGCATCGCCCTCAATTTTCTGAGGATAGCCGGAACCATCACAACGCTCATGGTGCTGCAGGGCGGCTTTCTTAATGCGCTCGTCGATGGGCTGATATTTCAGGAGTTTGTAACTGAACAGCGGATGCTGCTGTATCAGTGCAAATTCCTCGTCTGTATATTTGTCAGGTTTATTCAGTATCTCGTCAGGTATAGAAATTTTACCGATATCGTGGAACAATCCGCATAACGTTAAAACATCGCGTTCACTATCATCCAATTTCAGCCATTTTCCTATCATCCGGGAAATCAGGGCAACATTCAGGCAATGCGCATATACGCTGTCATCATCCTGGCGCATATTGTGCAGTTTGTCAAACAATGCCACTGTAGTCCTGCATGAGGCAATCAGTTCGGAAAAATCATGCAAAATTTGGTGAAAATCAACAGGCGCTGAGGGATTCTTAATCACAGCATCAAAAATTTCCTTGATAGAGTTTACTTCCTTATTGTATGTAATCTGGAATTCTAAAAACTCCGGCTGTGACTTAACTTTTTGTGAGTAGAATACGTTGGAGGTGAGAACGGAGGTCTGAGAATTTGATTCGGCTCCCTGTAAAGCAGCATCTTCGGGGTTACGCGCTGATTGCTGTACAGGAGTTTGGTCTGGCGTATTCTCTGCCTGCGGTGCAGAGATTCCCTCAGGTGTATTTACAGATTGTGTAACGCTGCTTTCCTCAGAAAGCGGTTCCGTTGCTGTCTCTCCGTTATCCTTGATGGGAGCGTTATATATGCTATAAAAAGATAAACGAGAAATCAATTCAGCAGTGAGTACAGTATCCTCTTCCATAACTAACTGTCCGCGGCTGGTAAATACTGAATCTGCAATTACCATTCCTGGCTCTAATTCTTTGATGGGTAAATTTTTCATGTCAGTTCTCCCTGTGCTGATATAAATTTTAATAACTTATACTGTATACTGCGTTATAAGCCAAGCGATAAAATATAAGTTACTAAATATTATGATAGTGAAAAGTAAAAAAGTATCGCCATATTCAGTATAAAAATAATGTAGTCATTTGTCAATAAAGAAATTACTATAAAATCAACCAAATTTTTCAAGCTACTGTATTAAATCAAGAAAGCAAGGTTGTTGACTTTTGTGGGAAGAAGTGGTATATTGGTTTAAAATTAAACTATGAGGTGGAAGCCATGGACTGGATGTTGGAAGGTCTTTTGCAGGGCACGCAATTCCAGAAACTGTATAACCGGAGAATTGAGGATTTGCGCAGGGAATACAATCTGAGAAAAGTTGATATTGACATACTATATTTTCTCTATAAGTCGGGAGAGCATAATACTTCAAAGGACATCGGCGACCTCAATTTGTTTAATAAAGGGCATATTTCCCAATCGATTGGCAGAATGGAGGAGCAGCAGCTTATTTATGCGGTTCGGGACCAGTCAGACAGAAGATGTATGCATATTATGCTTACAGATAAGGCGATGAAGGTTGTGGAAGAGATTACAGTACTTCGCAAACAGATGTATAATATTATTCTCAAAGGGGTCACGCAGGAGGAGCGGGAAGTTCTGCTCAGCGTGTCCAGGAAAGTGAATGATAATATTAGGGAAGCGCTCGAACATAAAGTTTGAGACATGATGGATAGGAGGTAATATATGAGAAATGAAGACGAATTGATGAACTATGCCATAGAGCAGGAAGCAATTTGCAGGAAGAATGACAATATTTCAGATAAATTGTTTGATGAATATGGGGTAAACCGCGGTTTACGTGATATGAATGGAAAGGGTGTCCTTACGGGACTGACCAATATTTCTAAGATTGTATCCTTTAAGAATGTGGATGGGGTGCAGACGCCCTGCGATGGACAGCTTTGGTATCGTGGGTATAATGTGCAGAATCTGGTGAGCTGCATTGGCGATAATGGTTTTGGATTTGAGAAGATTGCCTACCTCTTGCTGTTTGGTGAGATGCCAAATGAAGAAGAGTTAAAGAAGTTCTGTAAAATTATGGCGCAGAGCCGGACGCTTCCGACTAATTTTACCAGGGACGTAATTATGAAAGCGCCTACAAAAGATATTATGAATTCTATGACGAGGAGTATACTTACGCTTGGGTCCTACGATAACCAGCTGAATTCACCGGAAATTGTTACAAACAGCCTTCGCCAGTGCCTGGAGCTAATCAGCATATTCCCAATGCTTGCAGTGTACGGTTACCATGCTTATAACCACTATGAGAATGACGACAGCATGTATATACACAGACCGGAACCGGAACTGTCAGCTGCTGAGAACCTTCTGATGATGCTGCGGCCCAATAAACATTACAGCCGCCTGGAGGCCAAGGTACTGGATGTAGCCTTGATTCTGCATATGGAACATGGAGGAGGAAACAATTCTACCTTTACGACCAGGGTGGTCACATCCTCAGGTTCAGATACTTATTCTACAATTGCTGCGGCTATGTCTTCTTTGAAGGGACCGAAACATGGCGGAGCAAACGTGAAGGTCATGGAGATGATGGCAAATATCCGCGAGCATATCAAGGATGTACATGATGAGGAAGAGATTGAAGCATATCTTGCTAAAATTCTGGCAGGCGAGGCTTTTGACCATAAGGGGCTGATTTATGGTATGGGTCATGCTGTTTACTCTCTTTCTGACCCCAGGGAGCGTGTCTTTAAGAGTTATGTAGAACGGCTTGCCGTTGCCAAAGAACGTGAAGATGATATGTTATTATATAACACGATTGAGAAGCTGGCTCCCAAGCTGATTGCCGGAGAGCGCAAAATTTTCAAGGGTGTGAGCCCGAATGTGGATTTCTACAGCGGTTTTGTATATGAGATGATGGGCATTCCCATGGAGTTGTATACAGCGATTTTTGCAATTGCCCGCATTGTGGGGTGGAGTGCACACCGCATGGAAGAACTGATAGGCACGAGCAAGATTATCCGTCCTGCTTATATGAGTGTCATGGAAGAGAAAGAATAATCTTGACAAGTCGAAAAATATATGTTATTATGCCATAGTGATGTCGATGCGTGGCTCAGCTTGGTAGAGCGCTGCGTTCGGGACGCAGAGGTCGCAGGTTCAAATCCTGTCGCATCGATTAAAGGCATATTTTACAAGGGTTTCAGGGAATCATCAATGATGGAAAAATCACTTAAGTTTACTTAAGGTTTTCATGCCAGAGTGGTAACTTTAGCGTTTCTGTCTTTGATGATTTTTTGTTTTTCTGCTAGGTTTGACGTATCATAAGTATAATACTTCTCGTTCACTTCGGGAGTATGCCCCAGCATGCTTGCCACCATGGTTACCGGAACGCCGTTCTGCCTTAAGTTGGAATTGATTGTCTTCCTCAATGCGGTAATTCCGCCGCCATGTATTCCGAGGTGGTTTGTCAGTCTTTTTGCGCAGTCACTGATTCGCTGACCGTTGATATACCCACCCTTGCCGTCTGTAAAGACATATTCGCTGGCACATCCATATTCCCTTTGGACATTTCGGATTCTTTCGAGAAGGTCTTTTATTTCATCGCACATAGGGAACTGCCTTGATTTCTTTGTCTTTGTCGTATCAACATAAAATTCATTCTTAAGGCGGTTATGCTTTATGGAATTATGTATCAGGATGTAGCCTTCGTGAATGTCATCCCATTTCAATGCGGCGATTTCGCCAACCCTCATGCCTGTCAGCATAGCCATTTCAACACCGTAGCGGGGGATGAACATAGGCCTGTCGCCGTACAGTTCTTCCAAGCCTTTTTGAATCATCAGGAGTTCATTGTCATTGAAGAACTGTTCTTCGTTGGGTTTTGCCTTTTCCTTGCAGTGTTTGCTGAACTGCTTTAGTTCGAGGAACTCAACCGGGTTGTCCGTTATTATTTTCTCAATGCGGGCATGTTTCACGGTGTTCCGGATGTAGCTGAACATTTTCTTGCAGGATTCGCGGCATAGGCTTAAACGCTGAATCGTCTCCAACATGAATTTCCGGATGGTGTTCTCATTGATTTCATTCATCGGCAGCCTTTCAAAATCAGAATCCTGGAAGAACCTTGCATAATCTGAATTGTACCGTAAGATTGAATTGCCGCTGAGTTCCAAGTCCTTTATTGCCCTCCATTCCTGGTATACCTGCCTGAATGTCGGGGCGAGGGCGGTCTTGTCTTCGCGGATATAGTAATCAATGATGGCGTTCATTAGCCTTTCTTCGCTTACCTTGCTTACCAGCCTCCCATACGGCGGCTCAGTGCCTTCTTTTGGCAGGTAGCTGTTCCAGTTGCCGTTCCTGCCTTGCCAGTATTTGAATTTCCGTTTGTGGGTTTCTATAATTTCTGCTTTGTTCATGTCAATCATTTTCTGAACATATGCCAAGTCTATTTTACCATTTTCCATGTCCCGGAGCAAGTCTTTGGCATGGCTGATTTGTACTTGGAGGGTATGGTTCAGAACCTGCATTTCACACATATCAAGTTTCTTCATGGGAATCACACCCTCCTTTCCATGGGGATTTAACTGCTGTGGTCTGATTTTCCGTGCGTCATCCGGGCTTTTGGCTGGTTTTTGCGGTTATCAGGTAATCGGTGTCTGTCTGGGATAATGCCCCGGTCTCCCTGTCCGCGACCAGCTTGTAGATGCCGACATCAAGGACGTTCTCTCCGTCACTGCCTGTCTCCATCACGCCGAAGTTCGGCGTAAAGCTGCTTAGTTCCTCATTGTCCCTCATCTCAAAAGCGACTTCGGGTTTTGCCAAGCCCTGTGAGTTGAAGTACCGTTTCTTGTTGTACATTTCCTTGTCGGTCAGAAGGGCGGCAGTTATATATTTTGTGATATAGGTGGCGGCTCTTTCCGGGCTTTCTATCATTTCGCAGTCGCTGAACCCATATTCCCAGTCCGTCAGGTTATATACCTGCCTGCCATGCCTGATTACCGTCTTCCCTGTTTTGGGGTTTACGGATTCCGCAAACCCAGCAGGTATGTCCCCAAGTAATCCGTGAAAATGGACAGCCCCCGACTTGTGCAGTTCCGGTATCAGCAGGTAGTCAAATTTGTTGTATCTGTCCCGCATCAGGCGACACCATTTCAAGAGGGCTGTCTTTGCCGTATCATAATCAAGGCTGTTTATTTTTTCGGGGTTGAATGTCAGGGTGGCAAACCATTTGAAGTCGTTTGCCAGCGCATAGCCTTTTATCCGCCTTCGGATGGCGTATAGCTGACTGCGCGTCCGTTCCTCCTGTGCCTTGTCGGACAGCACGGGATTTTTCTTTTTTGCGGATGGGAACCGCCTTTCTCCGGTATGCCTTATCCGGGGGTAATGGTACGCCGTTATTTCTATCCGCCCATTCCCATAGTCAGTTGTCTTGCGGTTGTATTCCCCGGAATAGCCTTCCGGGTAAACGTCAATTGCCATATCCTTGCCTCCGTTGTGGTGTGCTTTCCGGTTCTTTCCGTCGCAACATTGCCTTATGTCAAGTAGGCAATGTTGCGCAGTGCCTCCCACCTTCCGCCGTGCAGTCAGGCGGTAAGCCGCATGCCCGCTTTCCCGGCTGCTGCGTATTTGCAGCGCATGCCATGCTTGGGATGGCGAGCCATCCCAAGCGCCATGCCCCACCATGCGCAGCCATCGGGAATGCAGAATGCGCTTTCCGCGAGCCACACGGCAGCCGGCAGAAGGCATTGCGTCACGTTTTCCGCTTTCGGAAGGCAGGGCTGAAGTAAAAGCCGTCAGAGACAGCCGCCCGGTAGCCCTTCTCTGTCAACTGTGGTTTTTCCTTCAGGTAGTCCAGCGCATACCACCGCGCCATCTGCCTTTTGTCCGTGCTGGCAATGTAAGCCTTGCCGTCCTCAAGCTCAAATGCGTATAATAATTTAACGACCTTCTCCACAGCGCGCCTCCCTGTCCTTTAGCTGTGCCAGCAGGTTCAGGCTTTTGCGCGGCGTCTGGGGCATCCGGGGCGTTTTGATGTAGGCAAGCCCCCCTGTCCTGGGCGTGACGGCATAGCCTTCGCCGACGCCGCCTTTATACGCGGCGGCTATGTCTTTTTTGTATGCGCCCGTTGCCTGGTGGAAGGTTTCTTCCGATACCAGCCCGCCCAGGATGATGCGCGTCTGGCATTGCTCCGTGATGGACTTTGGCAGGCTGGTGGCGTTTAGTTTCTGCGCTGAAACCACCAGCGAGAATCCGGCAGCCCTGCCCTTCAATGCCAGCTGCCCGAGCAGTTTTTCGATTTCTTCCCGTTCTTTTCTGCTGGCGAAACTCAGCACGGACAGGATTTCATCAAAAAACAGGAAGTGCATTTTAAGCCCCAGGGATTCTATGCTGCTGCCTTTTCCGGATGCAAAATATTTGGCATACCTTTCTTCCATTTCCTGTACAAGCGAGGCAAGGAGCCGGATGATTTCTTCCGTGCCTGTGGCTACCGTGACGCCTGAATGCCTGAACATCCTCCCGAAGTCGGAGTTTTTCGCGTCTATCACATATAGCTTGTGCATCCGCTTGAGTACCATGCCCGCCAGGTAATGCAGGAACATTGTCTTGCCCGCGCCGCTTGGGGCGGTCAGCAGGATATGCAGCGCCTCGCTGCCAATGTCCCAACATACATTGCCGTAAATGGGTATCGGTTCATAATCCGGGCTTAGGCTGCCCCCGCTTTCCGGCTCTGGGCTGCCTTCCTCCATCAGCCCTATCCCATCATAACGTTTAGGGGGGTTCCCGAGTATGTAGCGGGCTTTGCTGTCCGTTTCCTCATATTTGAGCAGGTTTTCCCCAAAGTATTGGGAAAGTTTCATCCCCATGCCGGCAGTGTCGCCCACCAGCCCGTTAGGGTATAGGTCAATGATGGTATTCTTCCCATTTGCCGCATACTGCCACCTGACGGACTGGTACAGCGTCCCATCTGTTTTGGGGTTGATGAACAGCCGTGTAAATAAAATCAGTTTTTTTCGCACGGCCAGCCATCTGACCGGGGAGTATTTTGACAATAAGGCCATTGCCGTCCCGAAGGCCATTAACAGGCTTGCGCCCGTGAGGAACATATTGGCAGTTAACGTGGCAATTGCCGGGGAAAAAATTTTGCCGCCAAAGAATGAGATTAAGAGCGGCAATGAAATAAATGCCAGTGATATTGCCAGCAATAGTTGTTTGAAAGTCCTTACGGCGTTGCCGTCCGTCCTTAGTTTTAAGTTTTTCATTTTAGGCGTTGTCATTTTTCTGGTTTCCATCCTGTTCCCCTCCCTTCACTTCTTCAATTTTAGTTACAAGCAGTTTGAGGCCTTTCGCTGAGTAGCCGTTGAATTTCCCGCCAGCCATGTTCGCGTCAAGCGCAAAGGCATAGTCAACGATGCGGAAAGGCTTGTTGATTGCGTCCATGGGGTTGATTTCCGTCCCCACCAGCGTAAAGCTGACATTCACTATGTCCATGAGGGACGTGCCGGACACGCTTTCCACTTTCTGGGTGGTTATGCCCGTTTCCCCATTCTTAAAAGGGTTCCGCACTTTTTTGGGGATGACAGGGTTTGGCACGCTGACGTGCCGCCTTACCGCCTCCTGGACGTCCGGCATGGCCATCAATTCTTTGAGGCTTACATCTGGGAAAAAGGTTTTTCCAACAGCGGGTTCCCCGTTGTTTGCAGTGTTTTTGTTTATTAAAGCATTCTTATCCATTTCCTTTTCTCCTTTCTGGATAACATTTGTTGTTGTTTGCAGCGGGTAGGTTTACCGTCATGCCCGGGACGGATTGGCAAAGTGCCATGCTGGATGTCCTCCTTTCAGAAAATTCAGGTGTCATTTACCTGTTAAGGCTATCTTAGAACAAGGCATAGCCAGCCGCTTAGACATTCCCAAAAAAATTTTGTGGAAGGCTGTTTTTTGCGGATGGGCAGTTTAGCGTCATGCCCGGGACAGGGTGGTTAAGATTAGCCGTGCCGTGAATCCCCCCTTTCTGAAACAGGGTGTCCCCCTGTCTGTTAAGTCTATTGTAAGACAGGGCATAGCCAGCCAAGTGGCTATGCCTTAAATTTGGGAAAACTTTTTTGCCGCGCGGTTGCGGGCTGATACAGCCCGGTCATTCCCTTGGTTTGGCAGATTTTAGGATTTCTGCCAAATCGCGGTCTAACGCCTTTGATAGTTTCAGGACGGTTAGCAGGCTGACATTGCAGCTTTTGCCGGACAGGTAATTCTTATATGCAGATAGGCTGATGCCAGCCTTTTCTGCCAAGGCTGCCTGTGTGTAGGCGTTTTGGGAACTGTGAAAACCACCATTTGATTTTTCCAATGCCGCTAGGCGTTTTTTTCGCATATCTTCAATTTCAGACATGACATTGCCTATGTAATGTCTTGGTATTGTGTCATCAAGTTCCCTGTCAGCAATGCGGTCAAGTTCTAACGCCCTGTCTAATTCTTCTTGTGTCAATTTTTCTTGTTCTATGGGTGCGCACCCTTTCCTTTCTGGATGGGTGCAGGCCTGCGGTTGTTTAGGCAGTTGCAACATGCCTTCGTTGATGCCATACGGCACAACAGTTGCAGCCTTTGCATTTGCAACTGCAAAGGTTAGGAATTAAGAAATTCTTAAGAAATCTTAAGGAAAAAACAACTTGACAGCCTGTCCTCGAATGGTAATATATTTATAGATAAGGATAAATAATAAAGTTGTTTCATAAGTTTGGTGGGGTGTGGGGACGTTGGTCCCCAGAAAAAGTTGTTTTTGCGTACGCAAAAACAATAATAGGACAGAATTTTTTGAAATTTATAGAAAAATAGTAACTATTCAGAACCCCAAGCCACAGACATGCCAGCAAAGCTGTCATACGCCCTTTTGGTATCGGCACGCGTCGCAAAGCTCCACCTGCCATATCGTCGGAAGGCATTCCAGAAATGTTTCGCATTTGCCTTCCTCCTAGGGCTTTTGTCTGTGGCTTGGGGGATTATCACTCTTATGGAAATAGTAATTCAGCCCTTTTCAAATAAATTTGAACGGTCTGACTTTCTATTTCCATGGGGTTCTGAATAGTTACGAAAAATATAGATAACAGACAGAAGAAGGGAACGGCTCTCACTCTCCGTTCCCTTTTTGATGTTCTGTATGAATTTTTATATCAGGCGCAGTGCCTTTCTGTTTTCCCGCATCAGGAATATAGGCGTCTGTTTGAGAGAAACGAATCCCCTGGCCGTGTTGCAACAGTCGGGGGATTCTTCTCGTTATTATTACTCGTCTTTTGGTTTCGGTTCACCTGCTTTTGTCATTCCGCATCCGCAGGTGTAATGGTCTACATACTTTACTTTCTGATATTCATAAGCGTACCAATGATTAGTATTTTCACCATTTAGTAGATGCTGTCTTATATGGGCCTCTTGTTTACAGCAACAATAGCCGTAATCTGCACACATCAAATTGTTTCTCTTGCAAATATCACAATCTTTCTTTTCAAGTTCTGGCAATATTGCACCACAGTTGCAGCGAGTAACCCCTTTTCTCACTGTCACGGTCTTCTTATGTGCCTTCCAGTTGTGCTTATGGTTCATGTTGACCCTGACTTTCAGTTTCAGTGCCTTGCCGCCATATTTTACCGTGAGTGTAGACGTCCCGTTCTTCTTTGCGGTGACTACGCCTTTCCCGCTTACGGAAACCACTTTCTTGTTGCTGGTCTTGTATTTGGCTTTCGCTGTCACATCCTTAACCACGGTCTTTTTCCCTGCCTTTGTAACCGGGCTTTTTACAGCCAGCTTTACAGAAGTTTTCGCAAGGATATTGAGCGTCTTGCCGGATATTGCCGCCTTTTTCTTCTGGCTTGCCACTTTCACCGTCATTTTCTTCGCTGCCGCCTGCGCGGGCATTGGGTTTGCTGCTGCCATAGATACTGCCATGAGGAGTGCCAAGGCGAACGCCAGGCTTTTTGTCCAGGTTCTTTTCATGAATACCGCCGTCCTTTCACTTTTCCGTATTTTATAGTATGCGGGTGCTTTATAATGGGGCTTTTCCATCTTGCTTAGATATGCCCCGGCATTTTTGCGCCCACCTTCATGTCTAAAATTATATAACTTAGCAAACCGTCCGTCAACAGTTTTTTTCAACACTGTCCGACGCTTGTTTAGGATATTTTGGCACAATCCCATTTTTAATGCGTGTTCCGCAATATTCCCTGATTGATGCCGGATGGGGATAAAATTTTGATTTGTTAAAAAGAAATGTAACTAGAAGAATGTCGGATAATATGATAAAATTTTTATGTTGTCCTACCGATACCTGGCAACGGGGGAGGTGTTCACATGGAAGTTATCGTTTCTTTTATCATCGCTGTAATGGCAGGTGTGGTTAGCCACTGCATCAGCAAATGGCTTGACAGCCGAGAATCAAAGGACAACAAATAGCCTAGTGGGTGCTTTGCCACTGTAAAAAGAAAAGAAGAATCCCCGGACTGTGTGGCTTCACGGTTCGGGGATTTCGTTCTTCGTCCACATGGACTTATCGTTTCTTTTAGCCTACTGGCATTATAGCATATGTAATTTTGATATTCAATATGCAAATTCTAAATCATTTACTTTTTGATGTTCTGTACGAATTTTTATATCAGGCGCAGTGCCTTTCTGTTTTCCCGCATCAGGAATATAGGCGTCTGTTTGAGAGAAACGAATCCCCTGGCCGTGTTGCAACAGTCGGGGGATTCTTCTCGTTATTATTACTCGTCTTTTGGTTTCGGTTCACCTGCTTTTGTCATTCCGCATCCGCAGGTGTAATGGTCTACATACTTTACTTTCTGATATTCATAAGCGTACCAATGATTAGTATTTTCACCATTTAGTAGATGCTGTCTTATATGGGCCTCTTGTTTACAGCAACAATAGCCGTAATCTGCACACATCAAATTGTTTCTCTTGCAAATATCACAATCTTTCTTTTCAAGTTCTGGCAATATTGCACCACAGTTGCAGCGAGTAACCCCTTTTCTCACTGTCACGGTCTTCTTATGTGCCTTCCAGTTGTGCTTATGGTTCATGTTGACCCTGACTTTCAGTTTCAGTGCCTTGCCGCCATATTTTACCGTGAGTGTAGACGTCCCGTTCTTCTTTGCGGTGACTACGCCTTTCCCGCTTACGGAAACCACTTTCTTGTTGCTGGTCTTGTATTTGGCTTTCGCTGTCACATCCTTAACCACGGTCTTTTTCCCTGCCTTTGTAACCGGGCTTTTTACAGCCAGCTTTACAGAAGTTTTCGCAAGGATATTGAGCGTCTTGCCGGATATTGCCGCCTTTTTCTTCTGGCTTGCCACTTTCACCGTCATTTTCTTCGCTGCCGCCTGCGCGGGCATTGGGTTTGCTGCTGCCATAGATACTGCCATGAGGAGTGCCAAGGCGAACGCCAGGCTTTTTGTCCAGGTTCTTTTCATGAATACCGCCGTCCTTTCACTTTTCCGTATTTTATAGTATGCGGGTGCTTTATAATGGGGCTTTTCCATCTTGCTTAGATATGCCCCGGCATTTTTGCGCCCACCTTCATGTCTAAAATTATATAACTTAGCAAACCGTCCGTCAACAGTTTTTTTCAACACTGTCCGACGCTTGTTTAGGATATTTTGGCACAATCCCATTTTTTTCACTTTTACGGTTCTGCATGGAATCCCAGACAGACACAGATACCGATAAAAATACAAACATGGGGGCAGAAAAAATCCCTTAAAAATATGTCTGCTGTTTTGGAA